>CBEWFH010000071.1:0-6524 GCA_965555895.1 uncultured Simkaniaceae bacterium | reverse complement strand
TGGCAACGGGACCACTTTTTCAAAAGGTAGTTTCAACTAAATTCGGGGCATCCTCGTTTTTTCTTCATGAAGGACATAGTAGGCTGCCAAAGCAGATGAGCTTCGTCCCACTCCCGATTTGCAATGAATTAAAACAGAAGTTCCTACTTCTCGTTTTTGTTTGATCCATGCCTCTGCATTTTTTAAGTTTTTATCGGTTAAAAGGAGAAAGTCTGGAGATTCAATAAAAAGATGGTCAACTCCCTTATAATCGATCGCTCTACCAACGATAGGTATAGTTGTCAGTTCATAATCTTCAACGATTGAAAGAACAGCAATATTATTAGCTTCGATGAGAATCCTTTATCAGTTTTTGCAGCGATTAGGGTAACAATTCCTGCAAGGACTATGGTTGTTTTCCATGGGATCGATGAGAAAAAACCTTTGGTCCACGAAAAGAGAGAAAGGGCAAAGGCCGATAGCGTAAGAATAGTTGTCGTCTGAACTAGGGGACTTTTGTAAAGATTTTCAAAATGCTAGTTGTAGGTATTAGGTATTTTTGGTGAAGCCCCTGATTCCATGATGATCGTTAATTTAAAGTTGCTTCTTCTTTAGGAGCAAGTGCTGGACTATCGACTGCGACACCCATAGCATGCATCCCATTATCTACATAAAGGGTGACTCCCGTGATGGCTGATGCCATTGGCGAGAGGAGAAATGCTGCAGCATTTCCAATCTCATCTGACTTAAGATCCTTTTGGAGGGGAGCATTATTATGAGCATACTCAATCATTGCACCGATAAAGCCGATTACGCGCGCTGCGCGACTTCCCAGTGCGCCTGCTGAAATGGCATTGATCCGTAGACCCCACTTCCGTCCTGCTTCCCAGGCGAGGGTGCGGGTATCACTTTCTAGTGCTGCTTTTGCAGAACTCATCCCACCGCCGTATCCGGGAACAGCCCGCTCAGAAGCGAGATAGGTAAGGTTGATGGCAGAACCCTTTTCATTCATGATGGGTCCAAAGTATTTGATCATACTGACAAAGGAGTAAGCTGAAGCGCTGATCGCTGCTAGATATCCATTCCTTGTTGTTTCAAGAAGAGGCTTTTTCACTTCTGGACCATTGGCAAGGGAATGAACAATGATGTCTATCTTTCCATAGTCTTTTTCAACTTGGGCAGCGACCTCTGAAACGGTGTAGCCATCGTACTGCTTGTACCGCTTGTTTTCCAGAATATCTTCAGGGACCTCTTCAGGAGTGTCAAAGCTAGCGTCGATTGGGTAGAGTTTTAGGTAATTCATCATCGAGCCATCAGAGAGTTTTCTAGAAGCGTCGAACTTTCCTGTTTCCCAGAAGGTAGTAAAAATTTTTACAATAGGAGCCCATGTTCCAATAAGGATTTCACATCCCGCTTCGGCAAGAGCTTTAGCAATAGCCCAGCCATATCCTTGATCGTCACCAATTCCAGCTATAAAAGCTTTTTTACCTTTTAAGTCCATAGGGTTACCTCATCGTTATTTGAAGGTAAAATTTACCACAGTCGCTCAAAAAGAGCAAGATATAAATTAAAGTTATAACTAACTATTAATAATTACTTTTCTCCACAAAAAACAATTAATTCGTTATATTTTTCTCAAAATAATTAACAGGGTTTGGGTATTATGAAAATTAATATAAATAGAAGGGTGAATCCAATTTTGGGAAGACTTCCCAAAAGTGAGGATTTGACCACGCGAATTGCCCTCATTGCAATTCCCTTTCTTAGTTTATATAAACCGGCAAGAACAGGGATCGCTGTTTTTTCAGGATCGGTGCAAGTTATTGCCCTCTTTCAAAGCAAAAAAAGTACAACAGATAAACTTGTTAAGACTTCAGCTTATGCCTTCACAATATTTCTTTCGATCTACCGCCCTCAAGTAGCACTTGCCCTTACCCTTGGCGCACAGACGATTGATGATGTGAAAAACAGAAAGGTTTATGATATCCTCTCCCGAATTGTCTATTTTTGCTCGATCTATTATCGCCGCCCAGAACTCGTTGTCGCATCCCTTGTTATGCAGCTTGGCAAAGAAGCTAAAGAGAGCTATGGAGAATACAAGGAGGGAAAATATCTGGAAGCCTTTGCAAAGCTCCTCATGATAGCTCTCAGGACCTACCAGACAAAAGAGGAGATCTCTAGAGTGCACCGCCGCTATTTTGGAAAAGAGGTTACCCAAACCGACTGGGATCAGATCTCCCAAGAAAAAGATATCTCAAAGGCCTTAAAGAAGAAAAACATCTCCGATGTCATCAAGAATGTTACTATTAAGCCTATGCCTAGGAAACAATCAGAGGATGTTAAACTTAAGGACATAATTTTTGAAAGGTGCAACTTCTCTAAGTCAAAACTGGACAGAAATACGATAGAAAATGTCACCTTTAACTCATGCGATATGAAAGAAATCTATCTCTATCAGGTTAGTATGACTCAAGTAGTTTGGAACAATTGTCAGCTGGAGAAGGGGACATTCTATCGTTGTTCAGGAGAGGGGCTTACTTTTAATGGGTGTGATCTCACTAGATTTTGTATGAGCAACTCTATGTTTTCAGGTCTTGAAATCTTCTCTTCCAACCTCTATGGGGCTTCTTTTCTAGAAACCCATTTGATCGATTCGGTGATTAAAAGCTCTGATTTAGTAAATGTTCTTCTATGTGGAGCAAACTTTACCCTTACGAATTGTACAAAAAATGTCATAACAAAGCCTGTGATTGCCCTTACCTGGGATTTTCAGGGTGGGGGGTCGTGGGGAGAACCCGTTCCTGAGGTTTTAGAAGATCAAGGGGCGCTATGTCTAAAATTCCCAATCTACCCTAATGACATCAACAAAAAGCTTCTTCGAAAAGAGGTACAAGAGAAACTTTCTTCTCTTGAAAATTATAGTATTAGTAGAGCTCAAGGGATTCTTGATGACCCCACCCCTTCTCCAGAGATGGATGAGGTAAAAAGAAAAGCTAAGAACATTATGTCATTTGCTGACGGGGTAATTCTTTCAGGAGGAGAAGATGTTGAAAGTATATTCTATTCTGATTCAAGATATGACTGGGATTTCCGAAGAAGTATGATGGAATTTGCTATGGTCCATATTGGTAAACCGGTGATGGGAATTTGTCGTGGATGTCAAGTCTTAAATGTTTACTTTGGAGGGACGATTAAAGATATCTCTGGAGGGTTCGGCAGTCCATCTTTGGAAATAAAGGGGAAATTTCAATCCCAGTTTGGAAAAAACGTTGTTGGTTACTCAGCCCATTCGCAAGCTGCTGATCAGATGGGAAAAGGACTTCAGGTGATCATTAAAAAAGGGGAAATTATTAAAGCCTTTATGAATCGAGATCAAACTGTTATTGGAACACAATTTCACCCAGAAAAGTATGTTGCGGGAAAGGTAGTAAAGGACAAGCTTAAAAAAGGAGACATACATGCTCTCTTTGTTCTCTTTGCAGTAGGCTATAAAGAGCAGTTCGGCAATAGTCCACAAGTTCAAAAAAATATTCCAAACATCTTAGATGAAGAGTTCTCTCAGCTAAGTGCAGCGGGGGAAAAAACAGTTATAGCAATGTGCAATAAATGGATTGAAAAAGGATTGAGAAAAATAAAGGAAATGGAGTCAAATCAAATTTTCTTTAAAGTTTTTTTAAACCGGGTAAGAGCTAATCGCGGCGGTTCCACCCCTCAGCTGTCAAGAGTCTCCCTAGAGGAATAATGACCTTGATACGCTTTCGTGGAGGAGGAGCAGATGGGGGTTGATAAGGAGCTTCGATTTTTTTAGGGATAGCGACTTTTTTAGGGGAAACCTTTCTTGTGATCGCTACTTTTTTCTTTGGAACAACCTTTTTACGGGTAACAGCTTTCTTCTTAACTGGAGCCTTTTTCCTCTTAGGAGCAGCCTTCTTTCTAGAAGAAGGAGCTTTCCTTTTTGGGGCTGCTGGTTTTTTTCTTTTGAAAAATTTCTTTACTACCATGAACATATTCAAATTCGTTTTAATTGGAATTATAATAAAGCTATCGACCTTTAATTACAATCTAGTAATCTTTCAAATAAAGGTTTTGTCTCTTGCTTCTCATTTCTGAATGGGATACTATAAACCCTATGAAATATGTAAAAATCGACCCTTTTGAAAAACATCTGGAAGAGGCCCTTCCCGATCATCCCTCTGAGCTTTATTTTATTTTGATGGAAGATCCCTTCGAGCGCTCTTTTTTAGCAAAGGGGATTTGCAGAAAGATTGGGCTTGATGTCATCCATTGCGAAAGTGAAAAACTTCTCGAAGAACTTGAATCTCCTTCTCTATTTTCTGAAAAGCGAGTTCTTGTTTGCGACACTCCGACTGAAAAAGAGATTCCTAAGGCCAATGATTTAATCATGATTTTTACTGGAAAAAGCCCCCCTCTCTTTTATAAGGGGATGGAGAAAATGGGAACAACTCTCGATCTTTCTGGAGAAAAGCCGTGGGATCGGAAGAATCGCCTCCAGCGGTGGCTTTTAGGAAGGGCCCGCGAAAAAGGGAAAATCCTTAGCGATGATGGGGTGGCATATCTCCTTGATTTTTCTCATGCCGACTTTTCAACCCTTCTCCAAGAACTCGATAAAGTGGTGGTATACTCCGGAGAGGAGAAAATCTTAACACTTGAGATGATCAAAACTATTTGCACCATTGACCCTGTGCAAGATGGGTGGCAACTCTCAGAAGCGGTTGTCCTTGGTGGCCCTATTCATTTTGGAGAAACCGACCTTTATGCACTCATTGGGCAGCTCCGCTACCAACTCCAACTGGGCTTGCAGATTGCCTCAGCTAAAGAGCCTGCAAAAGTATCGCCCAAGAAACTGGAACGGTTTCGAAAGGCTCGTCTTCAAACAGTCTTCTTTATGGAGGGGATGAAAGACCTTTTCGATTTAGAGATGAAGATGCGGTCCAATAGCTCCAATCAAGGATTATTATTTGACCAATTTAGAGCAAAACTAGCAGTGAGACGTTAATGTTATATATTCTACCCAATTTACTTGATGAAAGTTTAGACCATAACTCCTTTCTTCCCCCTAATTTAGGGGAAATTGTTAGTTCCCTTGATGGAATTATTGCAGAGAGTGAGAAAGCTGCCCGCCGTTATATGAAGCGTTTTACCGAGAACTTTCGAGATATTCCCATCCGCCTCCTGAACGAACATACAAAAGAGATAGACGATCTCCTTCCTCCCTTTCAAAAAGGGGAAACATGGGGTCTTATTTCAGATGCCGGCCTTCCAGTCCTTGCAGATCCAGGAGCCCCCCTTATTCGCCGCCTCCACACCCTAAAAGTGCCGGTGCAGACTTTTCCGGGACCCTCCTCGATTGTCTATGCCCTTCAGCTCTCAGGTCTTTCTGCCCAAAACTTCACTTTCCATGGCTACGGCCCAAAAGATGAAAAAGAGCTCAAGGAGAAGCTTAGAACCCTTCCTAAAGATCATACCCATGTCTTTATTGAAGCCCCTTATCGGACCGATAAGTTTTTAAACAATTTAGTTAACGGCCTTCAAGATGAGACCGACCTCTCCGTTTCTTGGAATTTAACCCTTCCCACTCAAGGTGTTAAAACACAAAGGATCTCCCAGTGGAAGAATGCTCTTTCCTCTCTCGGCAAAGTCCCTGCGGTATTTGTGATTCGTGGTAAAAAGTAATAGAATTATAGATCAAATTTTAGTATTCTTTTGTTTTAAACAAGAGGAAGTATGATATTACCTGTAAATAAAATCTTTTATACAAATGGCATTGTCACCCCTGAAAGAGGAGCTGAAAAAACCGCGCAAAAAATCAAACAGATTACCGGTCTAGATGTCGAAGTTTTTCATAATGGAAGTACTCCTCTAACTACAATCATTAGTATTGCAGGGAAAGTTCTCTACGGAATTTTTGGTCTTGGCTACTACGCAGCAACTTCTAAGAAAAAAGAAAAAGATGATGATCGAAATATTATCGCAGCGAGATCTATTGCAGCCCTAGGCCTAGGCCTTAAAGAGTGGCACGATGTCCAAGTCAAAAAAGCGAAGCATGGAAAAGCTCTAGCTGATCGTGTCGAGGCTTATCTAAACGAGCATCCAAAAGAATCAGTCCTTTTGATCCTCCACAGCCAAGGAGCCCATGTTGGCCTAAATGCTCTTACACATCTTAAGTCCCTTAAAAATCGTATCCAAGTGATCAATATGGGGGGAATAGTTGAAGTTCCCAAATATCTTGCAGCTAACGTCACCAATCTCGCTAATAGCAATGATCCTGTACCTAATTGGATCGCACCCTTTTATAGCAAAGGGAGAGAGTGGATTGATCTTGGCGATGGTCATACAAAGACTTGGCTTGGGCATGAAATGAAAGAATATCTCTCCCATGACCTCACAAAGCAAATCCTTAAAAATCATACAGCAGCAGCACCCGCTGCTTAAAGAACTCACCTTAGGCACTCGGCACTAGTAGGTTCGCGGGGGCAGCTCGTCCAACTCTAAATAAGGCGGCATGTTTTTCCAAAAACGATTAA
>CBEWFH010000070.1:0-6574 GCA_965555895.1 uncultured Simkaniaceae bacterium | reverse complement strand
CAGAAAAAATTCTACGTTTATCCTTAGAAATAGTGAAATATCCCACACGAATTCTACTGGGAATTCTCAGAAACTTAAAGCCTAATTTGACAAAGAAAAGGAAGCTAAAACGTTTTCTTATAAAGACCCACACAAATGCATGCGGCGACTTTACCCTTCTATCCCTCAAGGATTGGGAACTACTGCGAGGCTATCCAGAGTGGTCAACCTTTTCTTGGCACCTTGATAGCATATTTCTATATCAAGCTCTTCTCGGTTCTATTAAACAAAAAAATTTTGCTGCCAAAATGCCAATCTATCATATTGAGCATGGGATTGGCTCTGGTTACACCCCAGAAGGGCAAGAACTCCTTTTTGCTCGTCTAAAAAACAGTGGCGTTAATTATATAGATAATTCAAAGCTTAAAGAACTTATTCAAGAATTATGGGTAAAAAGAAAAGATAAAAATCCCCATATATACAATGAGAGTGATTGGGGACTTGCTAATCACCAACTCGAAGATATAATTTTATAACCTTAAGAACAAGACATGTTATCGGTTACTTTATACGGAAAAAATGATAGTCATGGATATAACTATCATAAACGACTCGCAATCAGTTTAAATTGTATTGCAGAAATGCTCTCGCTAGAAAATGATGAGATCCTCTTTGTTGATGATGGCACCCCTTTTGATATGCCGACAGTTATTGAAGCAATCGCTGACACCCTGACAGAAAAAACAAGATCTCTCCTTAAAGTCATTCGCAACCGTAATCATCATTCATTATTTCCTAGAGAATCTCTTTCTCGAAATATTGCTATCCGAAACTCAAACCCTAAAAATCGATGGATCCTCTCGACCAATATTGATATGATCTTCCTTTCGGTCGATCCCGATCAAACACTTTCCAGTATAGTTGCCGATCTTCCTGAAGGTTTTTATCAACTTCCCCGTTTTGAACTCCCTGAAAATTTATGGGAATACCGTTTAAACCGCTTATCCCCTATTGAAAACTTAGCATTGTTAAGGAGAGATGCCACTAAGCTTCAATTGAATACCGTTGTTAGAAGACCAGGTTTTCTTTCTTACGATAACCCTGGCGATTTTCAACTCATGCCACGAAATGCAATTTTCGAAATCAATGGATTTAATGAGCAGATGAATAAA
The DNA here is from genome assembly GCA_965555895.1 of uncultured Simkaniaceae bacterium. Classification (GTDB taxonomy): domain Bacteria; phylum Chlamydiota; class Chlamydiia; order Chlamydiales; family Simkaniaceae; genus Neptunichlamydia. The sequence continues at coordinate 5,423 of CBEWFH010000070.1, read as the reverse complement.
AAATGGCATGTAGACTCGAATTTATGCAAAAGAATGCATATCTATTACAATATGCAACCCCTCAGCTTAGAAGGAAAGATCCATGGATACCATTGTAATCACACACGACAGATAACATCTGCTCATAAACAGAAGATTCCTGAAAACAATTGGAAAGTCTATGTTAGAGATCTTAAATCCCCCTATCTTCCAAAGCAAAAAGATCATTGGGGGCTTAGTGGTAAGGAAATAGAAGAGGTAAAATTAGAGCAAGTAAATCATTTTATTGACTGTGGAATCACTCAAAATTATGAGCTAATGCTCGATCGCGATTCCTTTAACACACTCACCTATTCTTCTGCTAAAATCCTCCCTCACCTCATTGATCACTTTCACTACCTTCCCCCGAAATGCTCCATTGGATATGTTGGCTACAACCAAAAACTTTTATCCTTGATAAAGGAGAGATTTTCCGTCATTTCCTTTGATGAAAATTCTTCTTTAAAAGAGTTCTATAACCAAACAACTCTCATCATTTTTGATTTTGGTTTTGATCAAGAAGAATTTAATGGGGAAAGTGTTAATCCTTCCCATCCCCTCTATGCAAAATTGCGACCAAAGCTAAAAGATATCATGGGAACATTTATTAATATTGTTCGTTTAGAAAAGAGGGGTAAAAAAAGGAAAAAGCTCATCGGAATCAATGTTCTATTCGGAGATTTTCGTGCCCTTTTTTATCACCATCTTTCTATGCAAAAAACAACCTTTTTTACCGGGATCTCCTTTGGATATATAAAGAAAAATCCCTATAAGATAAAACAACTGAAATTCTTTTTGATGTACCTAATAGTCCGTAATTTATATAATTTTACAGATAAAATTCGGAATTATTCTTATAAAAGTATTCTTTTAAGAAGAGTTGTACAACATAAGTAATCAATGATGAAAACTAAAATTGTTCCAGTTATCTTAGCAGGTGGGTCGGGTACGCGGCTCTGGCCTCTTTCAAGAAAAAATTCTCCTAAGCAGTTTCTAAAACTTATTAGTAACCACTCCCTTTTTCAAGAAACTCTCCTCAGAGTTAAACAAGTTTCATCGGTCAGGGAGGTTATCGTTGTTATCAATGAGTCTCACTATTTCATCTGCCAAGACCAGGTAAAAGAGATCGAGATCGCCAATGTTAAAATGATTTTAGAGCCTTGCAGCAGAAATACTGCCCCCGCCATAGCCTTAGCTGCTATTGATATTCATAAGTTTATTGAAAATGATCCTCTGATGCTAGTCCTTCCCGCGGACCATTTGATTGGGAACCCTAGTGCCTTTTCAGGCTTTATGGAGTCTGCTGCTCAAATGGCAAAACAAAAGAATTTAATTACCTTCGGCATTGTCCCTTCATCTCCTAAAACAGGTTATGGATATATCAAATCTGGTCCAAAGATTGACGATTTGAGTTTTAAGGTCGAGCAGTTCATTGAAAAACCCGATAAAGAATCTGCTGAATCCTTTCTTACAGCTAAAAATTACTATTGGAATAGTGGGATGTTTCTTTTCCATGCTAAGACTTACCTAGAAGAGCTTAAGAAAACAGCACTCCCTATCTATCAAGCATGCCTTGACTCTTATAACCTAAGTATAACGAAAGCTGATTATCTTAGGATTGATGAGAAGAGCTTCGAGAAATGCCCAAATGATTCGATTGATTATGCCGTAATGGAAAAAACCCATAAAGCTGCTGTCATCCCTTTCAAATTACCATGGAATGATTTGGGTTGCTGGGCTTCTGTTGCAGATGCTGGTGACTCTGATGAGAATATGAATGTTATCAGGGGAAATGTTATCCTAAAAGATTGCGAAAGGTGTTTACTCACCTCTGATAGTAAACAGCTTGTCGCTACAATTGGAATTAAAGACCTCATCGTCGTTAGCACTGCAGATGCAGTCCTCGTTGCAGCTAAGGAATATGCTCAAGAGGTAAAAGAAATTGTGAATGGTCTAAATAAAACCGATCAGATACTCACTACACATCATAAACAGATTCAATGTGCCTGGGGATATTATGAGAAAATTATAGAAAACCCTGATTTTCAAATCAGACATCTGGTCATTCACCCGAAGAAAGAATTCACTTTAAAAAGTAGTGGGTTTCTAACTGTTATCCATGGGAAGATTGAAATTAAAACTCCTGAAAAATCAATTTTTTTGACTAAAAAAAACTCTCAACCCATTCTGGCAAGGACCCATATTATCAATTATGGGGATGAGATTGCCCATGTTCTTGAGATTGATATAGCCAATGAAAATATAGCGCTGAGTGAATCTCTAGGAACTGTTGAAGCACTCCTTAATCGGGACGTTTAAAAAAAGCGACCAAAAACCCTAGTGATATCGTTAAAAGTTAAATAGATAAATACGAAGATAAGAGCAGCAACGAAGGGTATCACCAGCCGTTGCATCATTTTCCCTTTAAGAGGCTTTTTCCGGATCTTTTCAAGAAGGGCGAAGCAAATATGTCCACCATCGAGAACGGGAATAGGGAGGAGGTTAAGAATACCGAGATTGAGGCTAATTGCACCCAGCCAGAAGAGAGCTTCTTTAGTTCCAATTTTCCAACTGTTTTGCATCACTTGCATAATCATAATAGGTCCCCCAAATTGTTTTGGAGAGATAGATCCTGTGAAAAGGGCTGTGAGGTTCCGGGTAATTTCACTAAAGACACTTCCAAAAAGGATGAAGGGATTGGGATTATAATTGACAAGATGATCGGTAAAAGCAGCACCCAACATGAGACGATTTTGATACTGATCGAGATAGCTTAGTGCTTTTTCTCTTTCTTCGGGATCGGAGATTTTCTCTGCGGCAGCAATCTGTTTTGTCATGTTTTCATCAAATTCTTTTTGCTGCTTTTCTTGCATCGGAAAGTCTTTAAGGCGAATGGGAGTCACAGGATTTAAAAGATGAAAAGAGCCACTTTCCCGAAGAGGGTTTTCACTTCCAATACTTCTAGAAATAGGAAGAAGGGTCTTCCAGTCAGTTCCATTTAGGAAAACTTGATCTTCATTTTTCCATGAGATCTCCTTCTCAGCTTCCCGCTTCACAATAATTTGAACCCGAGAGGTTTGGAGCTGTTTTAGAAACGCTGTAGGGGTATGAACAGGTATCCCATCGACCGCAAGGATCCGGTCGCCAGGATAGAGCATCGTATCAAGGTGTGAGGTTTTTGCAGCTGAGGAAGCGCGTGTAACTTTTGATTCATCGTTGACATAATAAAGCCCTTTTTCTACGCGAAGGTCGTGGGAAAGAGTGTAAGGAATAAAATCATAAGCTTCTCCTTTCCCAAGAAAGCCGGCATCATATTTCCAATCGCTAATCTCTGTTATTTCATCTGAGGAAAGGCGGAGGTCATCAAGAGGGATGCGGGGAACTTTTCCTAGGAATGTTTTTCCTCCCCGTTCAATAGTTAATAGGGCTTTGTTGTTATTGAGGATTTGGATGAGCTGTTCGTTTGAAAAGAGAATTTCTCCATTGGCCCAAATCATCCTATCATTTTTCATAATCCCACTATTTTCTAGGAGAAAGTTGTCATATATTGCAGAATGATAAATGAGGTAACTTGCAGTAGCGAGTATCCCTACTGTCTTCATCCCTTTTTTAGTTAGAGGACTTTCATAAGGGGTAACGGTATAATCGTAGGGGGTTTTTTCTTGGGTAAAATAATTAACTTTCATCCCTTCAAGATTGGCAGGATGACCATTAGTCACGGCGGCATAAAGGAGATCTTGATACCCTTCAAAAGGTTTTTCGTTATAGCTCTTTAAAATATCCCCTGGACGAATTCCATTTTGATAAAGCTCTGACTGGGGATCGACGTACCCAATGAGTTTGGTGAATTGCGAAAAGGGTTTTTCCCTTCCGCCAAGAGCCCAGATAGCTGAGAAAGCCATTAAAGCAAAAACTAGATTCACAACAGGTCCCGCTAGGGCAACTTTAATCCGCGCCCATGGTTTTTTCGAATAAAACCCCTCTGGCACTTCATAAGGTTCTAAGTCTCCTTCCTTTTCCATCCCCGAAATGCGGACATATCCTCCAAAAAAGATCGGACACACTTGGCACTTCACCCCTTTTCGCATCCAGCTAAAGAGAGGTTTTCCAAAGCCAATGCTAAAAACTTCGACTTTCATCCCATTGCGACGGGCTAAAATGTAGTGCCCAAGCTCATGAATAAAGACGAGGAAGTTAAGCCCAAGAATTGCTAGTCCAATATAAATAATACTTTGCAAGATAACCTCTTACTCTGTTGTTGCCATTTTTCGCGCCTCTCTATCAACCTCAAAAAGAGTATCGAGACTCTCTTGCGGCTCACTTCTATGCGCTCCCATTAGGGTTTCTAATTTTTTTCCTATCTGAGTCCAGCTAATCTTCCCTTCTAAAAACCGCTCGACAAAAACCTCATTCGCTGCATTCATAAAGCAGGGAAGGGTTCCTCCAGTTTTTGCCGCTTTATACGCGAGTCCAAGACAAGGGAATTTTTCCCACTCTGGGCTAAAAAACTCTAGTTTAGAATACTTGTTGAAATCGAAACAAGGAACAATTCCTTTTTTTCGCTTTGGGTAAGTCAAAGCGTATTGAATAGGGATCTTCATATCGTGCTCTCCCAGCTGAGAAAGGAGCGATCCATCGATAAATTCAACAAAGCTATGAATAATACTTTGAGGGTGGACCACCACATCAATTTTTTCTAAGGGAACATCAAAAAGAAACTTTGCCTCAATCACCTCAAGCCCTTTATTCATAAGAGTTGAAGAATCGATCGTTATCTTTTTCCCCATTTTCCATGTAGGGTGCTTGAGGGCTGAGCTTGGGGTAATCCCCTCAAATTCCTCTGTAGTGTGTCCCCGGAAAGGTCCTCCCGATGCCGTTAAGATGATTCGGCTTACTCCAGAAGAGCACTCCCCCTGTAAACATTGAAAAATTGCGCTGTGTTCGCTATCAATGGGGAGAATATTTATACCCTGTTTTTTTGCGGCACTCATGATGAGCTCTCCTGCAGAAATAAGAACCTCTTTATTCGCCAGGCCAATTGCTTTACCTGCCTCAATGGCTTTAAGTGTCGGTAAGATTCCAGCTGCTCCAACAATTGCTGAAACAACAAAGTCCACTTGCGGTAGTGTTGCTACCTCGATGAGTCCTTCTATTCCAGAGACAACGACAACCTCAGGAATCCGTTTTTTGAGCTCAAAAGCTTTTTCCTTATCAAAGACGGCAACGCATTTAGGGCGCCACTTTAAGACCTGCTTTTCAAGGAGATCAATATTGGAATGAGCAGAAAGAGCCACAACCTCATAACCCATATGCTTTGCCACTTCTAAGGTGTTTTTCCCTATTGATCCGGTACGCCCAAGAATTGAATTTTTTTTCATCGTGCTTTCCTTAGTCGATATAGAGCT
>CBEWFH010000069.1:0-6626 GCA_965555895.1 uncultured Simkaniaceae bacterium | reverse complement strand
AAAAATATGAGAATAGTCTATGTTAGGAGTGTCTACAAAAACGGGGGAAGATCAGTTTTTTCTCCAGGAGATAAACACTTGATTTTCTAGATTGCGGGACTTTCTCAAAAGTCCCATTGTTGTTATCCTGAATAGGTCAATTTAGAAAAAAAACTCTCGAGTGTCGCTCGAGAGTTTCATTGGGTTTTTCTTATGTCAAAGAATTGTATCTTGATATCAATTGTACCACAGACAAGCATTTAACTTAAAGAAGATGTTAAGGCTTAAGGTTTTGGATCTTACTGAAGTCAAGAAGAAGGGAGAAGTGGGAGAAGACCTTTTGGAGGAGGGCGATCCTGTTCGAGCGGATCTGAGGTTCATCGGCTAGGATTTTGACCTCATCAAAGAGAATTCTTAGGGGTAAGCGGAGCTTGGAGAGATGCTCAAAAGCCCCCTGATAATTCTTTGCAGCGAGGACTTCTTTGAGAGGGAGCTCTAGAGATGAGAGAGAATCATAGAGCTTTTTCTCGGCATTTTCCTGGAAAAGGTCTGGCTTAAGGGCTTGCTTTTTCTCAGAGCCGATTTGTCCTTTAGCCCTTTTATAGACCTCATAGAGTCCTTCGAAATGATCGCTTGCTCGGAAGAGATTAAGAGCCTGGGTCTTTAAATATTGATCGTAAGGGTTGTTGCACCGTCCATGTAGGGAGGCCTCAATTTCATCTTTTTGGAAACCATATTCTTCAAGGAGCCTTTTTGCACGGGCAGTGATAAAATCGAGGACCTCTTCATCTTTAATAAGAAGATTAAGGTCGAGGTTTATCTGATTTTCAATAAGGATTTTGATCACACCGATTGCTTGGCGGCGGAGGGCGTAAGGATCACTTGAGGATGTCGGCTTTAGCCCCACTTTAAAATAACTGATGAGGTTATCAAGTTTATCGGCAAGGCTGAGGATGATACCGGTTCGAGATTCTGGAAGAACTCCTCCTTCTGATTTTGGAAGCCAGTGCTCTTCAATAGCACTCGCAACTTCTTCCTCTTCCTTTTGATGGAGGGCATAATGTTTTCCAATGGTACCTTGTAGGTCGGGGAATTCTTTGACAAGTTCGGAAGCGATATCTGCTTTACAAAGGGTTGCTCCTCTTTCGACAGTTTTTTCATTTCCAAGGTTTAAAATTTGCGTAATGGTGATTGCTAACCGTTTCAATCGATCGACTTTTTCAGCCATAGTCCCAAGCTCTTTTTGGAAGATAATCATCTCGAGTTTTCTGGCAAAGGCATCAAGAGAGGTTTTTAAGTCTTCTTCATAGAGGAAAATACCATCCGAGAGGCGAGCAGACAAGACATTTTGATTCCCTTCTTTGATCACTTCATTGGGAGTGTTATCAGCAGTGATGATAAAGAGGGGAGCAAGGGCCCCTGTTTGGGTAACTAAGGGAAAATACTTTTGATGTTCGACCATTTCAGAGATAATGACCTCATCTGGAATTTTTAAAAAGTTTTTATCAAAAGAGGCACTTTCTAACTCAGGCCATTCGCTCAAGTAAAGAACCTGCTTTAGGACTTTTTCTTTTTGAATAGCAGTCGTTCTAGTTCGATTTTCAATGGCAATTAGTTGAGATTCGATCGATTTTTTTCGCTCCCCGATATCGACCATTACTTTGTGCTCTTTTAACCTCGATACATAATCTGAGGCATTTTCAATGAGAAAAGTTTTATTGCAGAGCTGAGAGTGTCCGCGAGTCTCTTTCCCAGAGACGATTTCAGCGATCTCAAAGGGGACGATTTCAGATCCATGCAGAGCCACTATCCACTTAAGGGGGCGAGCATAGCTGATATCAAGGTCGGACCAGCGCATTTTCTTGGGAAACGAAAGATCACTGATCAGCTTTGGGAGGTTTTTACTTAAAATTTCCGCAGTCGATTTCCCTTTGCTTGCAATATCTGCCATGAGGTAATCGTTTCCCTTAATCTCTTGAATATAGAGGACTGGGTGATCATTGATTTCACTTAATTTTGGTGGGGAATTGATACCTAGAGATTTGAAAAACCCGAGCCCTTGTTTGGTAACATCTCCATTTTCATCAAAAACAGTGGAGGCAGGGGGCCCTTTTCGGGTGGTTTCTTTATCTTCTGTTCCATGGGCAAGATTTTTGACTAAGACTATTAATCGGCGAGGGGTTCCATAGATGGAAAGAGATTCAAAAGTAAGGTCTGACTCTTTTAGGAGTTTTTCTATTCCCGTTTTCAAATTTTGGTTTCCGATAGGAACAAAAGTGGCAGGGAGCTCCTCAGAACCTATTTCGAGGAGGAAATCACTTTTTTCGTTTGCATTGAAACTTTCTGGAAGGGGGGGAATGGTGATCTTCTTCTCTTTTTTCTCAAGTCTTTCAAGGAGAGGGAATCCAAGTTTTTCGCGCGCTACTAAAAACTCTGTTGCAGCAAGTATAGCGAGTTCTCGAACGCGGGCAATGTATCCAGTCCTCTCAGTGACAGAAAGGACGCCCCGCGCCTCTAACATATTAAAAGCGTGGGAGGCCTTCATCACAAAATCTTAGGCAGGGATAGGGAGGTTTTGATCTGCTAAATTTTTTGCTTCTCTTTCAAAATCTTCAAAATGACGGAGCCACATCTCTGTCGAAGCTTTATAAAAGTTATAAGTGCTCCATTCCACCTCACTGCGGTGATAAATATCTCCGTAGGTGAATTGGTCATTATATTTCATGTCAAAGAAATTATCTTTTTTCTGAACGATCATTGAGAGACGTTCAAGTCCATAGGTGAGCTCAACACTAATGGGTTTGAGTGAAAACCCGGCAATCGATTGGAAATAGGTAAACTGAGTCACCTCCATCCCATCAAGCCAGACTTCCCAACCAAGACCCGATGCACCAAGAGTGGGAGATTCCCAATCATCATGAACGAAACGGATGTCATGCTCACTCAAATTAAAACCGAGAGATTCAAGGGATTCTAGATAGAGCTCTTGAATATTTTGAGGAGAGGGTTTCATAAGGACTTGAAGTTGATGGAAGAGTTGAGTTCTGTTCGGGTTTTTCCCAAAGCGGCCATCTTGAGGGCGGCGCGAAGGTTCGACATAAACGGTATTATATGGCTCGGGACCCAGAGAGCGGAGGAAAGTTGCAGGGTTAAAGGTTCCCGCACCAACCTCAACGTCATGTCCTTGCTGAATAAGGCACCCCTTATCAGCCCAAAAACTTATTAATTTACTTATTATTTCTTGAAAAGTCATCTGTTCAGAAACGCTTGCTTATGTAATAATATTGCCCAACTAGGGGTTATTATGCGAGAATTATGTGGACTTTACTCGAAAGAAGTGAGGAATTTCTTTGAAGAGGAAGGGGAAAAGCCTTTTAGAGCCAAGCAACTTTTTGACTGGGTTTATCAAAAAGGGGTAACCCAATATAAAGAGATGCTTAATGTTCCAACGCGTCTACGCTCTCTTCTTATGGAGAAAGTTGCCATAGGTCTTTTTACTCTAGAAAAAAGAGAAAATTCTAGTAAAGGAGAGACGACAAAATTTTTATGGAAACTTTCTGATGGTAACTTCGTAGAATCTGTCCTTATTTCAAGTGGAGAGAGGCGGACAGTTTGCGTTTCTTCGCAAGTGGGATGTCCTGCCAAATGTTCTTTTTGTGCTTCTGGAAAAGAGGGGTTCATCCGAAACCTTACCCCCGCAGAAATCGTTGAGCAAGTGGTACAAATCAATCATTATTTGATTCAAAAGGGTGAGAGGGTCTCACATATTGTCTTTATGGGAATGGGGGAACCTCTAGAAAACTATGAAAGTGTGATTCGAGCCCTTAAGATTTTTATTGATCCCGAGCTATTTGATTTTTCTCCTAGAAGAATTACTATTTCAACCGTAGGAATGGTCCCCAATGTGAAAAGACTTATGGGAGAAGGGATTAAAGTGAACTTAGCCCTTTCTCTTCATGCCCCTAATCAGCACATCCGAAAGAAAATTGTCCCTTACGCACGAAAGTATTCTTTTGAAGAGGTTCATAAGAGTGCCCGAGATTACGCCAAATTTACGAAGCGGGACATGACTTATGAATATGTGATGATCGATGGAGTTAATGACCAAAAGGGAAACGCTCAAGAGCTTGCAAATCTCCTAAGAGGAGAGCAGTGTTGCGTTAACCTTATTCCCTTCAATTCTGTCCCTGGAATTAATCTTAAAAGGCCTGAAAAAGGGGTGATTGAGGCCTTTAGAAATATCTTAACAAGAGGGGGTGTGCGAAGCACTTGGAGGTATACAAAAGGGAAAGATATTACTGCAGCTTGTGGGCAGTTGGCAATAATGCAAAAAAAACCTTTAGAAATTGAGGCAAAATTAGTATAAGGGGCAGAAAAGAACCTATTATGTTAATGTGAGAGCTACAAGTAAATCATCTATTTTTCGAGGAATCATACCGTTGAAGCTACCCTTAATCTTAACTATTAGCAGGATTTTTATAAGTCCCATCTTTTTAATCTTTTATCTGAAATACCAGCAACTCGGAATTTCTATAAATGCTCTTCCCTTTATTTTGATTTTTTTACTGGCTCTTTCAGAACTCTCAGATTTCTTTGATGGTTTTTTGGCTCGGAAATTTAATCTTGTGACTGAGCTAGGTAAAATTCTAGACCCTATGGCTGATAGTATCACTCGTCTGACGATCCTTCTAACATTTACACAAGGGTTTATTAGACTTCCTCTCCTCCTTGTCTTTGTCTTTGTCTATCGCGATGCGATGATCAGCACTCTCCGGACAGTGTGTGCGTTCCGTGGAGTCACCCTTGCAGCACGGACCAGTGGCAAAATCAAAGCGGTATTGCAGGCGGTTTCAATTTTTGCGATTCTTATTCTAATGATCCCATATGCATGGGGTTCACTTTCGCTTATGCAGCTTCAAAATATTAGCTTAATAATTATCTCCGCAGCAGCAGTTTATACAGTATTTGCTGGAGGGGAATATATTTGGGTAAATAGGGGTTATATCAAGCAGGCTTGGAAGAACTAATCGTGGTTTTTGCAAGTGGCTCTATAGAGTTCTAGGTATTCCTTTGCAGGATTTTTCCAGCTCCAATCTTTTTTAAACCCATTCTTTTGCATGAGATCCCATTTTTTTGGGTCATTCTTATGATGCTCGAAGGCGCTATCGATTGACCAGCGGAGACTATCATTAGAGGGGAAATCAAAGGTATATCCATTCCGTTTATCGGAAGGGATTTCTTCGTGATCAATATCGAAGACCGTATCGCATAGTCCCCCTACTTTATGGACGATGGGGATTGTTCCATAGCGAAGAGCAATCATTTGGGTAAGACCACACGGCTCAAAAATGGAAGGTATAAGGATACAATCCGCTGCTGCATAAGTGAGGTGAGCAAGCTTTTCATCGAAGAGAAAATGAAAGTGAACATGGGGATTATCGCGGTACTCTTCTGCTAAATTATAAAACTCCGCTTTTACATTGTATTCAGGCGTCGATCCCAAAAGGATAAATTGTCCCCCTTTTTTTAAAACATACTCGATCCCAAAACGGATCATCTCAGGTCCTTTTTGGTGTACAAGACGGGAAATACATGTGAAGAGGAGAGCTGGGTCGTAATCCATCTTTAACTTCGTATAAAGGGATTTTCTGTTTTCAATTTTTGCTTCTTGGACCTCATCAAGGTTTGAAGCACTTGCCGAATAGTTTTTTTCGAGGAAAGGGTCTACTTCAGGATTCCAATAAGAGGTGTCAATTCCATTAAGAATTCCTTTGAGCTTCTCCTTTCTACTAACAAGGACATGCTCAAGACCAAACCCCTCTTTCCCTTGAATTTCCTTTGCATAGGTAGGAGAGACTGTTGTTAGCATATCGGAATAAACCAGGCTCCCTTTAAGGAGGTTGAGTTTATCAGGTTTCGAATGGTCCTGCAGTTTATCTTGCTTAAGAAGATGATCAGTACGAAGGCCAATTCGTCCCAGTTTTTCAGGAGTACAGACACCTTGGTATTTCATGTTATGGATTGTTGTCATTATCCCCCCAATCTTTAGGCCCAAAGACTTATACATCTCATGATAGAGGGGAGCGGCGAGAGAAGTGAGCCAATCATGGAGGTTCAAGATATCAGGGTGTCTCCCTGTTTTTAAAAGGTATTCCATTGCAGTTCGGGTAAAATAGGTAAAGCGGAGAAGATCATCCTCTTCACCATAAATTACCCCTCGCTTAAAGTAATTGGCCTTCTCATGTGGCTCAATCAAAATAAGAGAAACTCCCTCATATTCAGCTGACCAAACTGTATTTTTGCACTCTTCCATATCCTCATAGGAGATGAGCCCTTCCAAGTCGGTTTTTAAGTTTTTTAGCTTTTCCCGATCGATATGATCGTAGAAGGGGATAATAACCTCAACCTTCTCTCCAGTTTCTGTTAAAGCCTTGGAAAGGCCGGCAGTCACATCGCCAAGACCCCCGACCTTAGCAATTGGTGCAAATTCTGTTGTCAAATGGACAATGTACATACCCCCTCATGTATCATAGATCAAGGGTTTTTAGAAAACTTATTCCCTTTTCAATCTTTCTGGTTTTTTCCATAGAACACTTAAAACTTTCTATTTCTTCCGATATAGTAAATTAATTGTTAGTATTTTAATT
>CBEWFH010000068.1:0-6630 GCA_965555895.1 uncultured Simkaniaceae bacterium | reverse complement strand
ACTTTCCAAGGATACGCTCATTTATTCTCAGACACAACATTCGGTTATACCTCGAGAATAGTTGCTTAAGTATATAATATTTCTTTAAGCTTCTTCTATTTCTAGAAGAGGTCTATGAGAATTTTAGATTTAATAGAGGATTTTCCTATGGCAAAAGGTCCTTTAAGAGAGGCTGCAGCAATAAATATACTGTTAGTCAAAGCCAAAGATAATTATTTAAGAATAACCCGTTATGCAACGAACCTTCTATGCTTGAAGAACCAGGTGATCATCAGAAAAGATGTCTGGAATCTTTTCTGGCGCATTGAGGCTCTTTGCGCGATTGCTATTGCAGGTGATTAGTTCTCGTCTTCGTCTTCGTCTTCTTCGTTGAAGGGATAGAGGTCTTCTTCATCTTCGTCAAGCTCGTCTTCGTCGCTAAAGTCACTTTTGGGATCGAGGTAGAGAGCCATGGAGGTGGCGCGAGGGAGAGGGAGGTAGTCACTTTGCTCATCTTCTGAGAGGGGTTTGGAATGGAGAACCCGCCACATACAAATAAGGATAAAAGCAGCGCATAGGATACTCATATAGAGGAAAAGCCCTGAAGGACCGAAATAGGTCATAAAAAGGGGTGAGATAAGGGGTCCAACGATACATCCCGTCCCATAAATCAAAAGAAGAGCACAGGTAATCCCAATGATCTTTTTTTCTGAGAAATGATCGCAGGTATAGGTGATAGCAAGAGGGTAAAGGGTAAAAGAAATACCCCCAAAGAGGACCATAAGGGTGAGGAGAATATAATAGTGAAAATGGTGACTATGATAGAGAGCAAAAGTTACAAGCATTAAGACAAATGTCACTCCAATAATCACCTTCCTCCTATTAAAAATATCTGAGAGATGACCAATCGGCCATTGGAGAACTAGTCCCCCCAAAATTGCAAAACCCATAATTTGTGAAATTTGAAAAAGGGAGAGATTCATCTCTTTTCCAAAGATCGGTGCAAGACCATAAAAGGAGCTCATTATGAGCCCTGAAACAAAGCACCCGATGGGACCTAAAGGAGCTCTTTTCAAAATCTGAAAGATGTTCGTAATAGATGACTCTAAAAGGACAGGACCACTCGTTTTCATGATCGATACAGGAATCACAGAGAGTGAACTAAGGATAATTGTTATTGCAAAGGGAAGGAGACTCTTTAATGGGGAGGCGTTGAGGATAAACTGACCAAATCCTTGCGCTAGGTAAAGGGTAAGCATGTAAAGGGAAAGGAGGCGCCCTCGACTTTTCACTCCCGTAGAGAGGAGGAGCCAGCTCTCGATGGCAATAAAAAATCCCGAGGTGCAAAACCCCGTAAAAAAACGAAAAATTGACCATGATACCGGCCCAATAAAAATTGCTTGGATAACAATGACTAGCGAGTTGATCGATGCCATAATTGCAAAGCTCCGGATGTGACCGATTCTTTCAATTAATCTTTCGACATAAATTGCTCCAAGCATCATCCCACCGTAATAGGAGGCGCTAAGGACCCCAATAATAAAATTGGGATAGCCCTCAACTGAAATTCTCAAACTGGCATAGGTAGTAAAGAAACCATTCCCAAGCATGACAATAATCAAGCTAATTAAAGGGGGAATGACACTCCTAAATACCTTTCTCACTCACTCCTCTTTATGGTTGCAATTTTTATTGTCGCTTCTGGAGAGACCCATTTCCCATCTACTTTACTGAGTGGCTGATTGATGATCATATATTTTTCCTTTTCAAAGGGATGTTGGACCTCTCCCTTTTTAGTAATGAGCTGTTCGAAGGAATAGCGGATCTCAAAATGATTTTCATCTTTTTTTACAGCGGTGATATCGGAGTTTGAGAGGATAGGCAAAAAATATTCTGATTTCGTCCCAAGAAGTTTCATAACCCCATCTTCAATTGCTGCTTGAAAGGCTTGTTTTCCAGCTTGTGAAAAAGCCTCTTGAAGAAGACTAAAAAGTGGGTCTTCAAGCCCAGAGAATTTCTCTATCTCCTTGTAAACTTCGAGAAGTTTTTCTAGTGAGAAAGATTCTGTTTTATCAGCTTGGTAAGTGAGTTTATCTTCCATATAGAGATGGAGAGAGGGCCACTCACGGTGAAGTTCCTTTCCAAAATCACTAGTCATTGATGAAAAACTTTCATCTTCTTTAATCTTTTCATTAATCGTTGGAAATGCCTCGGGATCATCCTTTATTTTTTTCTGAGCTCCAGCATAGATTTTTTCAATGAAAGAGAGCTCTTTTTTTATTTCCGATGGACACTCTTCAAATGCCCAATCTAGAAGTCCTAGAGTAACATTAGAGACCTCTTGGATCGATAAAAGAAAGTCCCACTGGTACTTATTGAGAATGAGGGCACAAATGTTAAATTGTTCCTCTTCACTCATGTGGTAGAGAACTTCTTGCTGGTTTGCCAAATGGATAAGTTGCCTCCGATTTTCAAGAGAGAGATCTCGGGGAAGATAACGGCTTGCTAGATAGGTTTGTAGCGTCTCAATATCCTTCTGGGAGGTCTTTGCAAGGGTTTCAATTAGGTGGAAAAGCTCGGGATTGGTATCACTGATTTCCTCAAAATCTTGGTAAGCTAAAACTATCTCCTGAAAGGCCTTTCCCATTTCGCGAAATTTAGTGATCTGTGAAATATTTTTCCGACAGACAGAGCTCCGAGACAGGCGGTCATGGATCCCCTCTGGAGTCAAGCAATGCTCTTCTTTGAGGGTTTTATTGCAAAAGTTGATGTTCTGAATCTGCCGATACTGGTTGATCCGGGCTTTCTTCTTTAGTTCATGCCACATCTTCGAGTAGTCCAGGTGTTTGCGCGATTTTATCCGATGGAGACGGATACTTTTATTGTCTCGAATAGGGTTTGTAATAAAGATGAGGATTTCACTTGGATAATAGATCGCCTTAAATTCTAAAGCCTCTTCTGTTTCATCAACTTTTTCTGTTTGGACCTTCATAAAAATTGCATTGAGAGATTGGCGAGGATCAATATGGGTTTGTTCTTTCCGACATTCTTCGATATGTTCTTGAAAAGCTCTAAAAAAGAAGAGCTTGCGGGCGGCTAAGGCTTGAGCAATACCCCGCTTTGCTTTTTTATATTTTTTGTAGGAATAAACGCCTAGAGTAATGATCGATAAGAGGAGGTTTTTTATAGAATTAGCCTTAAATGATCTCCGGAAATGGCGCGTGAGAGCTCCTTGCCACGAGTCACGGTGGTTAACGTTCACAAGTTTTACATCTGGAAGTGATGGGCTATGCATGGTCCTAAGACCCCCTTAAGACATCCCATAGCAAAACTCGATTACATGTTAAAGAGTTTCTTTCCTAGAGTTCCTAGCTGGAAAAGATGGTTGATCATACAGATGGTGATAAGTCCTTTGAAGGTCCAAAGGAGGGTCCTGATCCAGTTGGAGGTGATGAGGTTTTTGAGAACCTTTGGAGAAAAGCGGACACTAAGCTTTTGATGCAGTGTAATTTGAAAAAGAAATGTCAAGAGCCAAAATCAAAATAAGAACGATTAAGTTGGCTCCCGCAAGCGTTGTTAAAGTCCCTCCTGGGACAACTCCTATGAGAAGAATGGCGGTTATCGCTTCTATAACCACGATGGGGCCGAGGAGAAGTGTGGCTCTCCGTATATGAGAGCGCTCATACTCCACAAACCCCTCCTTAATCTTCTTATAGAGAGGGTAATGGACAACTTGCGAAAAC
Organism: uncultured Simkaniaceae bacterium; assembly: GCA_965555895.1. Lineage (GTDB taxonomy): Bacteria > Chlamydiota > Chlamydiia > Chlamydiales > Simkaniaceae > Neptunichlamydia. Next base: position 2,908 of record CBEWFH010000068.1, on the reverse strand, counting down.
CACATGATACCTACCATGATCCAGATTGCCGCAAGTTGCGTAACAGTTAGATAAATAAGATCCAGTATCCCCGACATTATTTCACTAACTCAAATGATTCAACAAAGTGGTTATAATTCATTTCAAAGTAGTTGTTTTCATCACACTCCATAGCTAGGAGATAGAGGTTATTTTCTGCCATGATTGCTCTCCCTTTCAAATAGACCCCTTTCGACTTAATAAAGAAATCTAGTGCTTTATAACCTTGAATATTAATGAGATCAGCAAAAATAAGTTGGTTATCATGATTTTGTGTAACTAACCCATTTAGAAAGCTCTCTAGACTCAGCTCTGCATGAGATTCATTGATAAAAGGAGGATACTGAGCAATAAGCATAATATAGACCGCTTTTTTCTCATGTGCAGAAACATAAACATCATAGCGAAGGTTATATCCCTGTTCAGGAAAAGGCATCATTTGTTTTACATGCTCAGGAGATTCAGGAAGAGAAACCATACATTTTCCATGGACAGAATGAAAGAGCTTCCAACTTCCAAGATTATCAATTTTTGGCATCACTTTGTCTGCCATTGCTATCTGAGCCCCATCTACAAATGCCGGACCAGTTCCTGCGGTTAATAAAACCGCTCCTAAGACAGCTAGTGCCTTTTTCTTAAATAAACCTAACATAATTCCCCCTCATATATTGTTTAAGTTACGTGTATCAATGTCGATACACCCCAACCGACGAGGAATAGAAGGATAAATACGGCAAGCCCTGCTAAAAATGTATTTAGAAGAGCCATCCATGCTGAAAATCCTTGTACTTCCCCTAAAGCATGTAAAAAAATCACTAGTCCCCAAATTCCAATGACAAGTTGCCCAATTCCAGCTATCATGGTGACCATTGCCGCTGTTCCCACTAAACGTTTCTCGTAACCTGCAATAAAGAGGTCATTGCCATTGAAGATCATAAGAATAATCCATATCAAACAGGTGATGACCATTGGTACACTGGACCAATATGTCGCTGCCCGGATTTGCTTAAAACTTCCCTTTCCCTTTATTAACTTTCCTATCCAAAAGCAAAAAGCGCTCATCACATTGAAAATGATATATCCAGTAGGAATTGAAAGAATAGCTGCACATATGATAATTAGAAAGAGAGAGGTACTATATCCAAAAGATAAAAACTGGATTGCTTGAAGCATATATTGGAAGCCATAGATCGCACACAATACGACAAAACAATGATTGGTATCATACTGTGTTAAAGCCCTTATCGTTTTTCTGGGACTTACCCACATACTGAGCCACGGATTCAGACCAAGCTTTTCTTTCATTTTGCCTCCAAGAGAGCTTGGTATAAAATAACCGGTATCCGACTCATTTTTCCGCCCCCATGCTTTAATTTAGACCGAAAAAAATAATTATGCAAGTATAATTTATTTTCTCAAATTAATTAACTACCAGCAAGTATTAAATCATATCTAATTGAAACTAAGAAAGAAATGAGGCAGGCGTTGCCTGCCTCAATTTTATGCAAAATACTGAAAATAGAGCACTAAGGTAAGTGACGCAAAGACTGGAAACTTAACCGGCTTATAATCAAACGTCTTATTAAAAATATTAAAAAGACATAAGATAAGAAGGGAAGGATAAATAATCTGAAGAGCCGGAGAAAGAAGGCGAACAATACCTGTAAACTCCAGAGTCGATACAAAAACAGTCGATACTAAAATAGCGACGAGTGACCATTCATAGGAAATACGATCCTTTAAAAGCCTTTTTTGCAAAAATTCAGCAGAAACAACTGTTAGAGCAATCGCAGTTGTCAAGCAGGTCAGAGCTATAGACATACAGACAATCAGGCCAGCATGTTGTCCGAGAACAATCTGTCCAATCCTACCCAAGAGCTGATCAGACGCTATTCCCTTTAAAATAAGGCTATGATGGGCTGCCACGTAGCTAAATCCAATATAGATAGTACTAAGGAGAGATGCCCCGATTAAGCTCGCCTTAAAGATAGGGAGGAGGAGCCCCTTATTCTTATTTTCTGATTGACTCTTCAACTTATTGTATACAAGAGATGAAAAGAAGAAAGCCGCAAGGAGATCCATTGTGTTGTACCCCTCTTTCAAACCATAGAAAAATGGGTGAGTCACACTTGAAGAACCTACTGGATCAGTGCTTGAAAAGAAAACACCTTTAATAATGATCGCGAATAAGAAGAGAATAAGCATTGGTGAGAGAACGTAGCCAATCAAGTCTAAAATGCGGTTTTTCTTCCAAGAACACAGAAAAATGATCAGTGCACTGATCAAACTAAAGGTTAATAAATGAAGCCCTGAAAAATAGACTTTGAGATTTGAATAGGTAAGTGTAATGCATCGGGGAATACCCCCAAATGGTCCAATCATGGAGAGCAAAAGGATGATAACTATGAGCCCCGGCCATTTTCCAATTCGATTGAAAAAGCTTTCATAGTCCCCTTCAAAAAGGGTAATGGCGTAAAGACCACTAAAAGGGACAATAACGGCTGTCAATATTAGCCCTAAAAGAGCCCATATTAATCCCCCCTCCACAGTCTGACTAATGATCAGTGGAAAGGTAATATTTCCCGCCCCAAAAAACATGGAGAACATGGCAAGTCCCGTCGATAAAGATGTGCTTTTTAATTTACTCATTTTTTTCCCTTATTTGCTTTGTTCGTAAAATTTATATATACGTAGGGGGGCTGCGCCTAAAGGCGCACAATATTGACTAGAATGGAAATGATAGTAATTTTCTTAAATCTTTCCATAATGAAACACAACAATATACCAAAGCGAATTTTAAGGCAAGAGGTTAGATAGTGTCGTCCAGGGCACAGAAAACTAAAACAAATTTTTTAAAACCTTCTCTCTATAGACTGGATTACATGCAGCT
>CBEWFH010000067.1:0-6635 GCA_965555895.1 uncultured Simkaniaceae bacterium | reverse complement strand
ATCTCAAAAGGAGTTGAGGCCTAATGACCGTTTACACAGTTTAGATTACACTCCCAAATATTCAGGATGGCTGAAAAAGCAAGAGTTTCTGCATCGCAAATATGAGCCAATAGGAACTAACATAAAGACCCTCCAATCTTTTTTAATAAACGAGAGGATACTTTATCTTTTACTTAAAACCTAAGTAAAATTAATTCTTACCAATGGAGGAGATTGCTTCTTCAGTATCGATCACTTCTGATAGATAATATTTTAATAATCTCAGAACAAATTTGGGGGTGTTGTAGACCCCTTTTGTTGAAAAGACAATCTCTAGATGGGGACGCCCATTAGAGATGAGAGAGATCATAACGATTGTAGTTGGGTTGTCATCGACTATTTTGGGGACAATCCAAATAGCAAACTGATGATTGAAGAGAGTTACCTTATCAGTGGTTTCAATCACATGAAAATAGTGGGGGAGTTGCTCTTGGTTTTTATCTTCTTCAAAAGCATCGTGGGTCAAAAGACCCGTTTCTTCCAAAAGTGCCATGTCCACTTCTATGATTCCTTCAGGAATCCAGCTCGGAAGACTCGCGATGAATTCATTATAGGCTTGATCTAATTGTATGGGATTCATAAATGATCTGCTAGCTCCTTCATTACCACTCATATTGTATTCCAATTGTATTGGCCTACTTTTCTCTTAATATTCACCCCCCCCTTTTTTTTAAAGGGGTGTTTTATATTTATATTTATATTTTTATTTAAATAGCTTAGTTTTAAAATATTTACCTTGTTTGTTTTTGTTAAACTTTCTTCTAAATTTTAAATTTGTTACAATTGATAGAAAGAAAGGATTTATAATGCGGACGTTATTTTTCTCATTTTTTCTTTTATCATTTGTTTCTGCAAATGGAGAGCAACTTGATGTAAAGGTTTCTGCAAAGTCAGCAATTTTGATGAATGCAGAGACAGGAGCGATTCTTTTTGAGAAAAAAGGGGATGAACGGGCCTATCCAGCAAGTCTTACAAAAATTGCAACCTGCCTTTACGCAGTAAAGAAAAATAAGAAAGGGTTGGGCGAACTTGTTTCCTGTCCCTATCATTGCCTCCGGAGAATGAATAAGTCTGTGAAGGTAGCCCACAACTATAAAGATCCTGCTTATCTTCTTGAACCAGATGGAACCCACTTTTGGATTAAAAGGGGTGAAGAGATCTCTTTCAAAGATCTTCTTTACGGGTTGATGCTTGCTTCCGGGAATGATGCAGCAAACTATATTGCATACTACCTTGGGGGAAATATCCCTAAATTTATGCAAGGGATGAACAGTTACCTCAAGGAAATTGGGTGTGAAGATACTAATTTTGAAAATCCTCATGGGTTGCACCATCCGAAACACTATTCGACAGCGCGCGACATTGCTATCATTACAAAAGCTGCGCTTAAAGAAGAGGTGATACAGACAATCGTATCGACAAAAGAATATGAGAGGGTAGAAACGAACCTTCAGACAGCGAAGAGAATACAAAACAAAGACCAAATGATTCAGCCTGGAAAATTTTTCTATCCTCAAGCTAGCGGAATGAAAACGGGGTATCATTCTGATGCGGGATATACCTATGCAAGTGTAGCTAAAAATGGGGAGAGAACTTTAATTGCTGTTCTCCTTGGTTGCGATAATACCCACCAAAGATATAGAGATGCTATTCGCCTTTTTGAGGCTGCATTTGAAGAGGAAAAAGTAGAACGCCTCCTCTTTAATAAAGAGGAAAATACCTTTAGCCGAGAACTTAAACAGGGAAGAAAGCAACTTAATGCAACACTTACTGAAGATATTGCAATCGCTTATTTTCCCGCAGAGGAGCCTGAGATAATCATTGAGCTAAACTGGGAGCATCAATTACCGCCGATTAAGGAGGGAAGCTTTGTGGGATCGATCAATATCCTTGATAAACAAGGAAATGTTTTGAATAGTTCTCTCCTTATTGCTACAGAAAACGTAGAGAGGGCTTTTTCAGCCCTCTTTGTTGGTGCGATGCATGATGATTGGGTCTGCCCCAAGGAACTGCAGAAAATTCTAATCCTTTTCTTAGCGATTGGTGTTGGCCTTAGTCTATTTTATCTCTATCGGATTGAGAGCATGAAAAAGAGCAGAAAAGTCCGCAAGCGTTAGTTCTTGAGGTCGAACACTTTTTTCGAAGCCAATCTTTTCAAGAGCTTCTTCAGTTTCTTCAGCAGTCTTAAATTTTTTTAGAGAGGCGCGGAGCATTTTTCGCCTCATTTGAAAGGCTGTTCGGATCAGAAGAAAGAGTTCTTCATAAGGAGCATCAACAGGAGGCTCCTTCAATTTTAACTCTAAAACTGCAGAATCAACTTTTGGCTTAGGATAGAAGCAGGTTCTAGGAACCTTAAAGAGAAATTTAGCATCTGCATGATAGTTTGTAAAAAGGGTAAAAGAGCTATATTCTTTTGTCCTGATACTTGCAGTGCACCGCTCTGCGACTTCTTTTTGTACCATAAGATGAATAGATTCGACACACTCTCGTTTTGGGAGGAGTTCTTGTAAAATAAGCCCTGTAAGGTTGTAGGGAATATTTGCGATGATCTTCACTTTTTCATCCCCTTTTAACAGTCGCTTTAAGCGGATATTGCGGAAATCTTCGATTAAGATTTTAAGTCTACCATTCTGGAGACGTTCTAAGTGGCGCGCTAGCTTCTCATCTTTTTCAATGGCAAAGACATGGGCCCCTCGCGCTAAAAGAGCTTCTGTCAAAGCCCCAGGTCCCGGACCAATTTCAATAACGGTATCGTTTGGTTTTAGCTCGGCGGCGTCGACCATTTTGGTTAAGAGATTTCCATCTATGAGAAAGTTTTGTGAGAGCCTCTTTTTAGGTTTGATTCCCATCTCATTTAAGAATTGATGTAACTCAGAGGGTTTATAAAGTCCCATCTACTAAATAGTGACAAAAGGGTGATAATCTGAGGGGAGCTCAAACTTTGGATCATGGTTGTCATAACCAAACCGCTTTTTGAGAGACTTAATATATGCAGCTTTTTCCTTATCAGAAGTTTCAAAAAGAAGGTCGTTCTTGAGCTTGTCATACATCTGATCAAAAGTTTCAGGAAGAGTTTTGATGATATCTTTAAGATGGAAAATTCTCAATACAGTACTGTTATCAAAGCGGCTCACTTGTGAAACAGGAGGGCTATATGAATCTGGGCTTAGGGCTTTAATCACATCAAAGTGCATCTGAGAAAGTTTCTGCTGTCCCCCAGAGTAATCCTCAGAAAGGGTGACAGTGATCCCTTCTTTCTCAAGCATGAAAGGGAGTTTTTCTATTGGCTGCCCCTCTTTCTCTAGAAGGTTATACGCTTTCTCGGCGGCACCTTCGCACTCTTTTTCATCTTTTCCACGAATCGAAAGTACTTGGTAATTCCATTCTTCTTCAGGAGAATTTTTTTCTAAATAATCTTCGTAGGATTTTTTAATCACTTGGGGCGTCGTCACTTGAAAAGCTTTTGAATGAACCCTCATTCCAATGAGCTGTTGAACAGTAATTTCCTTCCGGATCATCTCGCGCGCTTCTTCATACTCATAGCTTACTTTATGAAGATTGGACATAATATTGGGGCCAAAACGTTCTTCGAGATCTTCTCTAACTTCCCCATCACTAATTTTTATTTCTTTTTGCTCAGCATCCATAAGGACGAGTTCGTCATTGATCATATCATCAAGAGTTCCTTCCCAGCGGCTCATATAATATTGATATTTTTCAACAGAAGTGGAGGTGAAATCAGGGTAGTACTCATAAAGAAAGAGATCCATTTTTTTCACAACATCATAAAGAGAGATCACTTTTCCATTGATTTTGGCAAGGAGGCGATTATTTATCATAAGGCGTGGTTCATTAGAAACGCCCTTTGAAGGATCAATAAAAGAGGGGGCATCGATTCCCATATCGGCAAAGTCCAAAGAAAAAATCGTTATAAAGAAAAAAATTAAACCATAAACTTTCAGCATCTCAATTCCTGCTAACTTAAGTAATTTGCATTCTACTCATAACGGCACAATAAAAGCCATCCATCTCTCCATCTTTTGGGAAAGATTGGAAAGGTTCAAAAGCAAGCTTGAGATCATATTTTTCCATAAAATAAGAAATTTGCTTCTCATTTTCATCTGGAAAAATACTACAAGTTGCGTAGACGATCTTTCCATTTGGGTGCAAAAATTTCAAGACTTTATCGAAAATTTTTTGTTGTTCTTCGATAAGGCGCTCTAAAGTTTCGGGTTTAAACTTCCATTTCATGTCAGGATTGCGGCGGAGTGTTCCACTTCCAGAACAAGGGACATCGAGAAGGATCCAATCCATCCGCTTCTCATACCCTTTTTTCTGAAGTTTTTTTTCATCGAGAATTTGAGCATTTTGAATTCCTGCCCGTTTCAGCCGTTTCTTTGCTTCTATTAGGGCATGGGGGCGGATGTCATAGAGATAAATTTGGCCCTTATTTTGCATTTCTCCAGCAAAAGCAAGGGTTTTCCCACCTGATCCTGCACAGTAATCGAGAATATGCTCATTGGGAGCAGCCTTAACATATCTTGCAATGAGTTGGCTCCCTTCATCTTGAATTTCAAAAAAACCTTCCTTAAACTCTGGAAGGGCAAAGAAATTGATCCGTTTATCAAAGACAATTCCGTGCTTTGAGTGGTGGCATGGAGAAACAGCGTATTCAATTTTCCACTTCTTTAGCATTGATTCCCGATTCGTTTTTAGGGAATTAACACGAACTGTTGTGGGAGCTTGCTTATTGGAATTCAGACAAAGCTCGATCGCCCTTTCTTCGCCATAGGCCTCTTTCAAATGATTAAAGAAAAACTTAGGAAAGCTAACTCTCACATGAGGGGGCAACTCTTCTTGGTCAACAGGGGGAAAGTTTAAGTAAGCTTCTAGGCGATTTTCCCATGTGATTGGTTTGGAGCAATTCGCATCGATCAGCCCTTTCCAGCGAATCATTTCATAGAGTATATCACAGATTTCAGCCCGATCCTTTGATCCAACAGCCTTATGTTCTCGAAAATAATTCCGCAAAAACGCATCCATAGGAAGGGTCGTTTCCCCTGAATCTTTTAAAATTTTTAATAGATGATGCTTTCTAAATAATTTCATGGAAGCCATGATAGCACACCTATCGACTCAATAAAAGCTCTGAATCAGATCAAAATTTTTCTTACTAATTATTAATGAGTTACACAAATTATCTCGATGGGACTCCATACTTTTTAACATGAAGAAAGAAACCCTTTTAGGAGGATAGAAATAACACCTATTCATCACACGCGCACTCCCTTCCAATCCCAAATCTTTCTCTTCGATGAAACCACGAACGCCTCGGTTACCATTCCAAATAAAATCAATCACAATATCGACCAGCTCAATATTACACGGATTGTCATTGCTTAACGACTCAGCACCGTAATTTCCCAAAATAACTCTGTCCCATCCTTTGAACATGGGCACCTATTTCAGCCTGAAAAAGTCAGGAATCTCCTTACTTTAGGTAGGAGAGGACGGTAACTCCCTGAGCATCACCCTAGCTCTTGGATAGGGGTAATTCCTTATAGAAAATAATCGCTTTATCTGAGATTATTATTTCATGAAAAAGACACTTCTTTTTATTGCAAGAGGATTCTTTAGCCTCATTTTTATTGTTGCCGGGGTAGGTAAACTAATGAACTGGCAGGGGACAGTCAATAGTTTGGCCCTTGCCTTTTCTAAGTGGTATATGCACCTAGAGGGAACGGTGATAACCATGGAGATGCATGAGTTTTTGGTTTCACGCGCCTCTGTTATTCTTGGAATCGCTACTTTTTTGGAAATTGTAGGAGCTCTTATCATTGTCATAGGGTTTAAAATAAGAATTGGAGCCCTTATTCTCCTCCTGTTTTTAGTGCCAACGACACTTATTATGCACCCATTTTGGTTTAGCGTAGGAGGGGAGATGCATAGTGAGCTTTCTACCTTCTTAAAGAACCTCTCTCTTATTGGAGCTCTCCTCTTCATATTGGTGGGGCCTCAGCCCCAGAGTGTAAAGAAATGTTCATAGTCTTCCTTTTTGTCCTTAGTGGAGCGATTGTTGCTTGGGGACAACCTCATATCAGTCCAGTTCTTTCGGCTCTTGCAAGTGCCGTGGGGTTTGCCCTTTTTTGGATTTCCCTTTTTAGGATTAACGAAAAAAAAAAGCGGTATTTTTATGGAGCAGTTTGGTTTTTTGCGGTTCAACTTGTTCAGCTCTCTTGGTTTGCTTCCCCGACATACCAAGGTGTTTATATCTACTTTGTCTATTTTGGCCTTTCTCTTTGGCTAGGTGCGCAGTTTGGGATATTGCCCCTTTTTCTTCCGAAAAAACCTCCTATAATCTTTCGACGTATTTTAGGGATTGCCGCTCTTTGGACCCTTATGGAATGGGGACGTCTCTTTGTTATCTGCGGATTTGCTTGGAATCCAGTAGGCCTTTCGATGACAGGGTTTCCTATGTCTTCTCAGATCGCTTCAGTTGTTGGGATCTTTGGCCTTTCCTTTATCGTCATGGTGGTCAACCTTCTTGCAGTTAATGTATTGATAACAAGAAAGAAGAAAGCTTTCTCTCTTTATGG
>CBEWFH010000066.1:0-6656 GCA_965555895.1 uncultured Simkaniaceae bacterium | reverse complement strand
CTGACCAGTTTCAATTTTTATCTATTTGTCGCACTTCGCGGTTGAAAGGGCGTACTTATTAAAAATGAGGTATTGAAAAATGAATAAAATGAAACTTGGAATTCTTTATACAATTATGAGTTTATTAGCAGCATATGGAGGAGAGGTTGAAAAGTCCCAACCTTACTTTAATATTGAAGGTGGATACCCAACCATCCTTAACCTTAATCTTGGATATCGAACCCAAAAAAATCATCATGGAGTCGATATAGGAGTTGGTGTTTGTCCTATAATATTTAATCCTAGGGTATGGGTATGCCAACTATCTCTTCTACCCTAATCCAGATCTGTATTCCCAATATTATGTTGGAATAGGAACTCAGTTGGGCTATGGCGGTGTTGGCTATAAGCTCTTTGAAAAGTTTTCGGGGTTTGTGAAACCACAGATCCTTATCGGAAAAGAATTTCAACCAAATGCGCGAAGAAAATCCTTCATTCAGCTGAATGAAGAAGAATTCATCAAATTTTCAGGGAAAAGAAGAAACATCCCGAGCTTAACAGTAAGTTACGGGATTAAATTCTAACCCATCAGGCCCCGATCTCTCGGGCCCTAAATTTTTTCCAGATATTCTTGAATGAGATTTTTATAGGCTGACCACTTGGAGTGGAGAAAGTTCCACTTGTGAGTATAGCTTATTTTTTCCCAGGTAGGCGGACGATATTTTCGGTTAAGAAGGGTCGTAATAGAGGAATCATGAGACCTTAGAAAGGCTGTGTAGGCGTCGAGAGTTTCTAGCTCCATTTGAGCAAAGATAAGCCTCCCTGTTTCAGGATCGGTATTTTTTTCCTTTACCCTTTGGAGCTCCTCAAGAGCTGTATCGACAAAAGACCCCGCTTTTAGAAGGCTCTCATAAAGGATAGCGAGCTGAACTTCCACCTTTCCAGGAGGGATGGGGAGAGGGTGGGTTTCTATAGCATGATAGACCACTCCATTGAGATCATAAGAGCGTGGCATTGAAATCTCGTGCAGTGGTGTATTGGGAATATGCTTGAAACCAAGTCCCCCAGATGTAGCATTGATAAATTGAAACTCTTGGTTGTTTTTTGCAAAGGTCCCTATCGTTGCACTTTCCATGACCCATTTAATAAGAGTGTAGATCGGGTTGCCATAGATATCTTTCCGAGAAAGGAGTTTTTCAGAGGTCCGAACCTCTTCTCTCCTTTTATCAATCAGTGCATTTGATGACGTGACAACACCTGATGTGTAAGCTTGATTATTAGTAAAGGCAAGGTCAACTCCCAGTAAGATAATCGGGTTACACCTATAGGTACAAGCAAGTTGAAGCGCTGCTGTTGTGACCGACATAGCTTCTACGGTAAATCCCATTTGAAGAGACTCTTGATCAAGCCCAAGTTTGTCTTCCATCCAATATTCACCCCATCCTCCCGTTTGTGTATGAAGATAGCCATGGGGGCCATTGCAGGTGTTGAAAATTCCAGGGTGAAGACGTGAGGCATAAAGGAGGGGAACTTCAAACGCGCTGCTCGCTTTAAAACGTTTGACCTCTTCTTCATTTGGGTCATAAGCAATCCCAAAATGGGGAATAATCCCTTCGCTGCTAAGCGCTGTAATCGTTGATCCCCCCGCAAAAACAAGAGCCCGATTTTCCAAATTGCGAAGTGTTTTGATATCCTTTGCAAGAGAGGGACCGGCACCACAAACGATTGCCGGGATATTTTTGAATACATTTTTAAGACCATTTCCATCAAATGAGCTCTCCATCCGCCGAAAATTGGGAATAAAATTGTCAACGAAGTGATTGTAATATCGGTTTTCATGAAAAAAGGCATGCTGCACTGTTGATTGTCTATGGAGTTTAAGGCGGAGATTATAATAACGAGAGCGGTAGTGTCTTTTATAAGAAGCAAGGGAAATCACACCAATATTTTCTACAGGGAAAGACTGTGCACATTCCTCTGCAAATGCATGGACCCTTTTCCTTGCTAGATTGAAGCGAATATGAACTTGGGGGTGGGAAAGAATTTCTCCTGCATGCTCCATTTCTAAAAAGTTTTTTAAAACGGAAAGGTTTTCTTCGATAAAGATGAGGTCACTTTCTTTATTTTCTTCGAGCCACACTTTAAATGGGAAATAATAATATCCCAATCCAAGACCGTAGATATAGACTACTTCGAGTTTCTCTAGTTTTAGTGGTTTGATGACCGATCCTATCTCGGCATCTAGATTTTCTTCATGAAGAGAAAAAGGAAGCGCTATATTTTCATTCATCCTGAGAAGAAAAGAGAGGTTGGGATAGCGCATCTCTAATAGATCAGTTTGGACCATCTTTTTCATTCCTTTCTAAATGAAGTGTTCCAACTTGAATCCCATTTCTTAAGATCATAGCTTAAAGATGAATGGTACTGGCGCTCTTCTTGAGGGGTTCCATCCTCATAAAAGCGACGATGGAGGCCGACCGGATCTCCTCTTTGATATTTCCCTTCGTCAAGAAGAATTCCTGTAGCGCTCCACATCCGATCAAATCCTTCCCTGAGACCTATTTGAAAAGTGACTTTTCTTTTTTTAGCCCCGCTAGGCCAATAAAGAGAAACCTCTCCTTCAAGAATTCCATCTTTGTAAGTCATCGCCGTCTTGTTCGCTCCATTTTCATAGTAGTAGTCTTGCTTTCCATGATGAAGACCTTTTTTATACCTTTCGACAGTAGAAAGCTTTCCCGAGAGAAACCGGCGCGTTGATTTTCCCTCTTTCTTGCCATGGTAAAACCAACTTTCTGACAGACAAATCCCACTCTCACTAAAAAACCGAGAAGGACCATGAAGCTCACTTTTTAAGTAATAACACTCAGTTTCAATTGTTCCATCAGGATAATAAAGGAGATACTGCCCCTCAAATTTCCCCTCAACTTCAAAATAGGCACGGAGGCCCCTTCCCTCGGCCCCTTCCTTAACCACCATTTCAGGAGATTTGGAAAAATCACTCGGAATCATTCGAGGAGAAAATGAGGTGTCAATATTGATCCCAAGCTCTGAATCTTGAATGATGAAACGACTATCTTTAAATTGATAATTTTCTTTCATGACTAAACTTCTTGGTAAGTTCTTGGTAAAAGATGATTTGCTGCAATTTTTTTTCGAGTATTGGGTTTTCCATCTCCGCGATAATTGTATCATTTTGGATAAGATATTTCCACACTTCCCATATTGGGAGAAGATGAGCTTGATAAAAAATCTCTTCATCAAGCTCGCATTCATAAAGGGTGACATTTTTTTTCAAGGAAAGTCCTTCTAAATATTTCTCAATAATCTCTGACGTATTGATCAAACTCTGATCAAGAAAATAGAGTTTTTTTTCAATTAAACTCACATCAAGAGAAGGCGTTTGCGTAACCGTTTGATGAATTTTTGAGGATAGATCGAACGTCTGAGAAGGAGCCTTTAGATCCCCATAGGGAATCCCTTCAAGTTCAAGCCCTCCACCTGAAGCATTGATAAAGTCTGTTTCTAAATGGCGCTCAGCAAATTCTTCGAGCCATTTTTTCGCCATCAAAAAATCAGGACGGGTCGCCACATTATTTCCAAAACGGTCAGTGAGGTATATGGGGTTTTTTCGCTCATCGACACCTTCTACCCCTGCTACATAGGAAGCCTCTTTTGAAACAGAAAGATCCATCCCTACAAAATAAATCGGATTGCATCCCAGAAGGGTTGCAATATAGGTTGCAAATGTTGAGACATTCCACCCTGCGTCTGAGCTCGAAAGGTGAAGGCCTTCTGTCAACCATTTTTCAAGGAGAAAACTTCCACTTTCTCCCAAACAAAGTTTGGGTCCTTGATGGGTATTCAAAAGGGTGCTTGCAACTTGGTTTTGGTAAAAAAGGGGCGTTTCGAAATAGGTTTGCCTGAAAAACCGCTCCGCTGGTGGCTCGGGGTCGATAGCAACCATAAAGTGAATAGGAATAGAGGCTCGAGCAAGAGGACCTAAGGCTGACCCTCCCCCAAAAATGATTGCCTGATCTCCAACTTTTTTTATCTCTTCTAGACTTTTTTCAAGGGAGGGGCCGGCAGCACAAATCACTGCAGGAATTCCTTGAAATTTCCCTGCTAAAGCCTCTCCTCTCTTCGCATCTTCCCCCTTTTTTAGGTTAGTAATGACATTGGAGAGCTGAGGAATTCCAAAATCACGGTAAAGAGAAAGGGTCAGCTCTACCCCAAGGATGGCATCAGCAAGTTCCTCTTTAACCTCTGATCTTCCCCCCATAAGTTCCCACGCATCATAAAGATGATCCCAAGCAAAAGAAGTCACATCTCCACCAAGTTTCATTCGGGGGTGATCGAGCAATTCAATTTTGAGAAAGTTCAAAAGATAGGGGGATTCTGGGATAAGATAAAGTTTTCTCCTCTGATCTCCTTTGAGCCATTTAATGATCTTTTCCTGCCAATCTTCCTTTCCGAGACCAACGACATAGAGGGCTACAGTTTCCTTTTTGGGAAGAAGGAAGTCAGAAAGGGTTACTTCTTTTTTACCGCCTGTCAATAGTCCAAAGGCAAGGAGTGGATTTTTCTTTTCAAGAGATCTTAGAAGCTTTTGTTTCATGTGCATATTTCTTTGTAACTCGGTAATCGATCAAGACAAACTGTCTGTTTTGGATCTTTCCATCCTAATAAGAACTCCTCATCATTGGCAAGACAAATGAGTGGGGCCCCAATAAAAGCGTTGTATCCCATCACTTGAGATAACATTTTTTCCTGTAGGGAAATCCCTTTGCATTCGATCAAAAGGAGGGGACGGAGGGTTTCTGATTCATAGCAGAGAATATCCAACCGGCGAGAAGGAACATCAACCTCTTGAAAATGGGGAAGCTCTGAGAGCTTTTTTTCTATTGCAATTGCATGAGGAGGATAGCCAAGCTTATCTACTAAAAGAAAGAGGATCTTTTGGCGGACAAGCTCTTCGGGAGTTGCAGTGAGCCACTTCTTCCGGATCGAATCGTAAACCTCCTTAGTATGGGGAGATAATACCATAGCTGCCATCCCGCCGCCTGTAGATCACCTTAAGAGCTTGATCTTCTTCCGAGCGATAGATTTTAAAGTTATCGTCAGAAAGCTCCATCTTCATCACAGCTTCTTCAATCGTCAAAATTTTAAGGGGACGTTTTTTCTTTTTTAGAACTTTCGGAAGCTCGTAGTCATTCTTAAGATTCTTGTTATTAGCATCGATGATTTCTTGGTTAAGCTCTTCGATTTCATGCTGCGCATGTTCTAAGACATTTACCTCCATCTCTGTGGCAGAAATCCCTTTGACATGGTGGTCTTGAATACGACTTTTCCACTTTCGAAGTTTGGCGTAGAGGCGCTCAAAAGCCTTATCTATCGCAGAGTACATGTTTTCAGTAATGGCTCCCACATTAACTCGAAAATGAGAAAATTTCAGTAAAATATCGACGGTATGATTAAGCTTTTGAACATCTAGTCTCACCTTTAGATCAATGATATGATGGGATAAAGACTCAATCTTTGCGATCTTCTCTTCGATATAGACTCGAATAGGTTTTGTAATTTCAATGGTTTTCCCCACAATACTGATAGTATATTCTTGCTCATCAATTTTCTTAGAGCTACCTGTCATAACAACCCCTTTGTTGGGGCCTCATCCTAACGGAAGTAGGAGTTTTTCACCAAAAAAAATTGTCTTTTTTTAATAAGTAATATAAAGATTAGAGTATGAAACTAGTGTCTAATTAGGGCATGCAAAAAAGTCTCGAATTCTGAAAAAAACCACTTCAACACTCTAGAATAGGTAGGTTTATGGAAGAGCAAAAGTAGAAAAAAGCATTTAGACATCTTTTTTTTGTCCGGTTAATCGTAGGGATAATCTTTTTATTCTTTGGGGTTTTTCATCTGATTCGCCCTGAAAATTTTGGAGAGAATTTTTACCTCGGACAAGATGAGGTATGGCTATATATTAAAAAATTATGCACCGAAGAGGACTCGAACCTCCAACCACCTGATCCGAAGTCAGGTACTCTATCCAATTGAGCTATCGGTGCAATTTGCAAGAAATGTAACAAAAATAGACAATTCATACCAGTAATTATGGAAAAACAAAAGACAGAAGGGGTGGTTCTTAGGAGCACACCCTTTAAAGAAAATGATCGTATCTTATCGATATTTACCCCCGACCATGAGGTGATGAGTCTCTACGTTCGCGGGCTTTCAAAAAAAACCCACCCTTGTCAACCTAGCATCTCCCCTTAGCAAAGGAGAGTTTGTCTTCCGCAAAGGGAGAACTGAGTTAAACCGCTTCATCGATGGAACCATCTTAGATCTCCACCCTCCAATGCGCCACTCCTACCGCTACCTTGAGTATGCCGGAAAAATGCTTCAAGCAATCCTTGCGTCGTAAATGCCAGGAAAAAGTGCCCACCGCCTTTACGCTCTTCTCACCACCTATTTAAAAAAGCTTCCCAATTCATCCCTCCCTGAAACCCTGTGGGCAAGCTTTCAACTTAAACTCCTCAAACATGAAGGGTTTTTTATCTAGCGCCCTTTCAACTCCGAAGTGCAACATTTGAAGCCTCCCTACTGAGATGATTAAACACCTCCTCTGGTGTCGAAAAGTCAAGCACTTTTCTGGATCTATTGTTAAGTAACTTCTC
>CBEWFH010000065.1:0-6793 GCA_965555895.1 uncultured Simkaniaceae bacterium | reverse complement strand
TGCTTGGGAATTGGTCAGTAAATGTTCGGTTAAAAAAATTACAATCCAAAAACCAAAAAGTGAATGAAGTCTTCTCCAGGCAAATGGAGGAGATATCGGTATTGCTTTCACACTCATAAATTGTATTAAACCGATAATTCGAAAATATACAAAGAAAAAAAATCAGTTTTTTTGTACTCTTTTTTCATGATTAACCCTTTAAGACTAGCTGAGAGCTATATTCACAGAGTAGAACCGGGAGATAATGCAGAAAGAATTTTTGCTTTGATCCCTGTTGTTAATAATATCTTTCTCGAGGTCAAACGTCTTCAACTTGAAGAAAGTGATTCACCAAAACTTAAAAAAATTGCTAGAACTGTTTCTTTTTGGTTTTGGGGACAAGTGATCTGGGCTCCTCTCCTCGCTAAAGTAATGGTCTGTCTCTCTTTTAAATGGAGAACAACTACTTTAATCCTTTTTACCTTTTATTCCCTCGCCTTAGACAAATACATCGAATGGATTAAAGGTCCAAATTAAAAAAGCTCTCTGCATTTTTGGAGGTGATTGCTGCAACCTCATCAAGGGGAATTCCTTTAACATTGGCAATCATTTGCGCCGTTTCATGAATAAAACTAGGCTCATTCATTTTTCCTCGCATCGATTGTGGGGCAAGATAGGGGGTATCGGTTTCTATCAGAATATGATTAAGGGGAACCTCTTTTGCAACCTCTCGAAGAGACTCCGAACGCTTGAAAGTAACAATCCCACTAAAAGAGATCATCCATCCCCTTTCAAGAGCCATTTCTGCATCTTTCATCGTTCCAGTAAAACAATGTACCACCACTTTACCCTTTGGAAAGCGTTCTTGCGCAATGGCATAGAGATCATCAAAAGCATCGCGGCAATGGATCACAACGGGAAGGAGACATTCTGCAGCCAAATCAAAATAGCGAGCTAAGAAAGTTTTTTGAAGCTCTTTAGGGGAATGCTCATAATGATAATCGAGACCGGCTTCACCAATAGCTACAAGTTTTCCTTGCTTTGCAGCTCCTTCAAAAAGGGGAAAGTAGAGTCCACCCTCTTTTTCAACATTGTGGGGAGTTGTTGCACCAACATTGTGGATCCATTTTTCTTTGTTTGCTAGCTCAAGACCCCGTTCTAAAGAAATTTTATCGGTGCAGATATTAAAGATCTTGTTGACCTTTTTCTCTTTAGCCCTTTTTAAAACTCCTTCAAGTTCTCCAAAAACAGGATCGCAAGTTAAATGAGCATGTGAATCGGTGTACATGAAACTATCCCACTATTAGAGTGTTTTAGAGTTTTATAATTATAAGTCTACCGATTATCGGATTCCTTGACAAATAGCTTTTTCTCACGTATTACTTTCATAGATACGATAAGGGATTTCGATGGGAACATTTTTTCAAGCTTATGCACAAGCCGACTTCTTCGGAAAACTAATCTTTTTTGCCCTATTTCTCCTCTCATGCGGATCATGGGTTTTTCTCATACAAAAAACTTTAATATTAAGACAAGTACGGACCTCAGCAAAAAGGTTTCATAAAATTGCAGTATTGCATAAGGAAGAAATTTTAAAACTCACCTCAAAATCTCACAACCCCTTTAGCATTCTTTATAATGCACTAAAAGAGAGGACCCTTGTTGTCCTTGATAAAAATCACTATTTTGCAGAGCAAAACCAAAATTATTTATCGAAAGCAGACATTGAATTTCTCGACTCCCATCTCCATACAACGATTGCAAAACTTAAGGGGAAAATCGAAAAAAACCTCTTTATCCTTTCGACAACGGTTGCCCTAGCCCCCTTCCTAGGCCTTTTAGGAACTGTTTGGGGGATTTTGATTGCATTTGGAGAGCTTCAAGCAGGACATTCTGTGACCTCTAATGCAGTAATCCTAGGGGGTTTGTCTACAGCGTTAACCACCACAGTATTGGGACTTCTCATAGCGATTCCAGCCCTTATTGCAAATAACTATTTAAAAAGTGCGAGCAACAACTTCACCATTGAAATGATTGACTTTAGCCATTTCCTCCTCTCGACAATTGAACTTCAATATCGAAAGGTTGATATCGTTTCATGAAAAAATCCCTTTCCCTCCTTAAATCTGAACATGAAGAAGATGCAAATGTCAATCTAACCCCACTCATTGATGTAGTCTTTGTTGTGCTGATCATGTTTATATTAGTTGCACCACTCGTCGAGATTGATCGCATTCATTTAGCTCATTCTGGTTCCGAAAAAAAAGCTGATATGACTTCATTTCAAGATAACGGGGAAATTAAGATTCATGTTTATAAAGACAATACCATTTGGTTGAATGGAGTTCCCTTTACGGCAGATGAACTTAAAATTCAGCTCATCCAATTGCGGCAATTAAATCTTGGGGGTTCTCCGCAAGTCTTTCATGATCATGAGGCCTTTTTTGGAACGTATCAATCGGTTAAGAATGCTGCGGAAGCTGCTGGTTTTGAATCCCTTGATGTTATTCTCAAGCCGGGATAATCGATGAATCGAAGGCTCCTAATTTTAATTACATCTGTAGTAAGTGTTCATCTCTTGTTTTTCTTTTTTGATTTTAAAAATAAACAAAGCCCTCCCCCTCCAAAAAAATCAATTGTTGTACGCACCTTTGTTCCACTATCATCACAACAAAAACCAAGGGTTATAACAAAACCCCCAGTAAAAATTGAAAAGCCAAAATTAAAAACACTCTCGAAAAAAAGGGAAATCCTTAATGAGTTAAAAGAGTCTCTAACAAAACTTGAAAAAATAGTGCCCCCGGAAAATAAAAGTTTGTTAACCCTTCCTAAAAACATTCAATCCCTTCATCTTGATCAAGTAGAACAAACCAAAGAGACCCATTATTTTGTCCTTCTGGCACAGACCCTAAAAGTAGAGCTTGAACTTCCTGAGTACGGCGATGTAAAATTGGAACTAACAGTCCTTCATACTGGAAGAGTCTTAAAACTCAGAGTACTAGCTGCTGCCTCTGAAAAAAACCAGAGGTACTTGGAACTAAACATTCCCAAGCTTTCTCTTCCCCAATTTAATGAGGACTTAAAAAATGAAAATGAACATACTTTTACCCTAACGTTTTGCAATGAAAAATAAAATTCTGGTTTTTTTTATCCTTATCTTTTCACTTCAGGCCGAAGAAAAAGAAATCATTATTCCCCTTTCAACGCGAAATTTTTTATTTTCTGTTTATCTTTCTCCTTTTACAACACCAAACTTTTCAGAAGATTATTTAGAAACCCTCCGAAATATTATTATTTTCGATCTGAATAGTAATGGAAGTTCTTATGTCGAAAAAAAAGGATCGCATGACTTTAAAATAGATACCGACATTACAGGAAAAGATTTATCGGCATTGATCTCCCTTTCACGAGGAGGAATTACAAAAACACTTGGTCCTTACTCTCTCTCAGGAACTCTCTCTTCAGACCGCCGCTTAATGCATAACTTTGCCGATGATTTAGCTTTAGTCATGACAGGAGTAAGAGGAATTGCTAGTTCAAAAATCCTTTATTCAATTCAATTTCCAGAAAAGACTCCTGATGGTTATCAATATAAATCTGAAATTTGGGAAATAGATTATGACGGAGAAAATAAAAAACAAATAACGAGGGAACAAAGTTACTGTATTACCCCTGTTTTCTTTCCTACTACAGGTCCTTTTACAGAGAATAAATTTCTCTATGTCAATTATAAAAAAGGGCAACCAAAAATTTATATTGCTTCTTTTAATGAAGAGAGAGGGACTCCTCTTGTTTCTCTGCGGGGAAATCAACTCCTTCCAGCAATTTCAAAACGGGGGGATATGATCGCTTTTATCTCAGATGCCAGTGGACGGGCCGATCTTTTTGTCCAACTTTTTAGCAAATCTCATGGACTCATGGGAAAGCCTATTCAAGCTTATTCCTATCCCTAATCAGTTCAATCCTCCCCTACATTCCACCCTGATGGAAAAAAAATAGCATTTGTTTCCGATAAAAATGGAACGCCTCATATTTTTTTAATCGATACCCCCTATCCTGGGAGAGAAACTCCTCCAAGACCACTCTGTATTACAAAAAAATATCGCCATAATACTTGTCCTAGTTGGTCTCCCGATGGAACAAAATTAGCCTATAGTGCTATGATTGACGGGACAAGGCAGATCATGGTATATGATTTTCTGACGAAAGAAGAGATCCAGTTGACCACAGTGAGTAGTCATAAAGAGAATCCGACGTGGGCATCAAATAGTCTTCATCTAATCTATAATACTGTGGATCTTACTTCTTCAGAATTATTTATAGTAAATTTGAAGCAAAAAGAAGTGATGCAAATTACTACTGGACCTGGAAAAAAACATTACCCCGCATGGGAGCCAACGAGAGGGCCTTTATGAAGAAATTATCTTGGGCATTTGCACTAACAGCAGCAGTCCTATTAACCAGTTGTCAAAGTAACACCAATGCCGTTTGGGAAGATACCAAAACGATGGGGCGCTACATCCATAGAAAAGGGCAACTCCTTTGGAAACGAGATGTTGACTCGCGGATGATTGAGTCAGAAGATGAATTTATTGGTCCACAAGAGGAAGAATATGTCCCTTTAAAGGATGAAGATCTAAAAACACAGTTTGCTGATCATAGCATCCCTCAGCCCAAAGAGGTCCCTGGAGCCATTGGAAGTAGTATTCCAAGCATTGAGCAATTTGTAAAGCCAGCCTCTCATCTAGCTAACCTCTTCCAAAACCTTTACTTCAATACCGATGAGCATACACTCCGCACAAAAGAATATTATAAAAATATCGCAAACATTGCGGAACACATGAAGAAAAATTCCAACCTTTGTATCTTTGTTTCCGGACATTGCGATGAAAGGGCCTCTGAGGCATACAACCTAGCTCTCGGAACCCGCCGTGCGAATTCCATCCGTAACCTTTTAGTAAAACGCGGGGTGAATCCCAACCATATTTATACTATCTCTTTTGGAAAAGAAATGCCCACAGACATAGGGCATAACACAGAAGCATGGTCTCACAACCGTCGCGTAGAATTTATGATTTTTGAAAAGAAGGGCTCCTAAATGAAAAAATATTGTCTCCTCCTCCCTGTAATTTTTCTGACCGGCTGCGGCTCCGTAGGCTCTTCAAAAGGAGAAAAACATCAAATGGAGTTAAGCCTCCACAAAGTGCGAACCGAAGTGGAAGATATCAAACACGAACTCAATACATATGAAATCGAACACCACATCATTGAAGGAAAATTGATCGATCAAGAACAGACAATAGCATCACTTAAGCATCAGGTTGCTGAACTTAAGTCAGGAAAACTCGACTCTTTTGTACAAGAGCTTCAAAATTTAGAGAAGAAACTTCAACAAGTTTCGAAGAAGCAAGACAAAATTGTCACTGACATCCGTCAACTTAGCTCCCATGCCAACGACACAACAACCGCCCTATCTCAATATAAGGATAAGATCGCCCAATTTGAAAAAGCGATCCAAGGTCAAAACATCCAACTTCAGGAAATCTCAAAGATCAAGGAAGGAATCTCAAAGTTTGCTCAAGAAGACTCAAAAAAAAACCACAAGGTGAAAGGGGGCGATTCTTTAGAAAAAATCGCCCGCGATAACCAAACAACCGTCGAAGAGCTCAAACGCCTTAATAAGATGACCACTGACCTCATTGTCATTGATCAACTGATCAATCTCCCTTAACTTTGCAAGTATGGGCTTTTCCAACAGACCCAGTATAGCAATAAAATCTTCAATTCTGTAAGATCGGGAAAGAATAATTGGGAAATAGGTGCATACATGGCGCAAAAGAAAAGAATATTGCTCATTGAAGATGAAGAAGATATTGCTGCACTGATTAAGCTGCAGGGAGAACTCTCAGGTTATAAACTTCATGTTGAAGTAGATGGTATCAACGGATACCGAGCAATAGGGAGGGAAAAACCAGATCTTGTCATCCTTGATGTGATGCTTCCTGGGCAGAATGGATTTGATATTTGTCGGAAGATGAAAAGCAATCCCGAACTGAAAAACATTCCGGTAATTATCTTAAGCGCTAAAAGAGAAGAGATTGATGTGGTTCTAGGACTTGAGCTTGGAGCAGATGATTATGTCTCTAAACCCTTTTCACCAAAGGTTCTCTTTTCTCGAATCAAAGCAATTCTTCGAAGAGGAAAAGAGTCTGAAAAATCAATAAAGCTCCTTTCATTTGGTGACTTTACTCTTGATATTAGTCGTTATCTTCTAAAGAAAAAGGGAAACCCGGTCATGATTACCCTTTCAGAGTTTGGAATTTTGAAAAGGCTACTATCAACTAAAGGGAAAGTTCTGACAAGAAATCAGCTTCTTGATGATATCCATAATGATGACGCATTTATCGTTGATCGGAATATAGATGTCCACATTGCTGCTCTTAGAAAAAAACTTGGTCCAAATTTTAGCTGGATTGAAACGGTTCGCGGCGTAGGGTATCGTTTACGCGAAGAACCCATTAAGAAATGAACCTAACTGACCGACGCTCCTTTAGGGTGATTCTTTCAGTCCTTTTCCTAGATAACTTAGGGTTAACGGTTATATAGGGAGTGTAATCTAAACTGTGTAAACAGTCATTAGGCCTCGACTCCTTTTGAGATCCTATCTTCGTAAGCTATCCCAAAATATGAGATGGCTTCTTTCCAGCCCCTTACAGGCATTGTCCACTTCTTTTATACTCCATCAGAAGCCAGATAAACCATCTTCAAAAGAGCCTCATCTGTAGGGAAAACTAACTTGTTTTTTGTCACTTTT
>CBEWFH010000064.1:0-6803 GCA_965555895.1 uncultured Simkaniaceae bacterium | reverse complement strand
TAGCCAGCTTAGTAGAGGGGTGGCTAATGTCGCACTTCAGAGTTGAATCGGCGGTGTTATTTAAGGTGAAGCGATGAAAAAAAGGTTTATTCGCTATTAAGTGATTTTTTCTTGCACTTTTTGTCCAATGGTGAAAAAATCCCCATAAGAACAATTGATGAAACTATTACGGAGGAGACTTAAATGTCACTGCAAAATGCTGAGGCTAACTTAAAAGAGTTCGGGAAGGAGCTTAACCTTGAAGGACTAGCCTTTGATGAAAATCACACCTGTATATTAGGGATAGATAATACCTTTTCCCTTCACTTGACCTACGAGCCAAATTCAGACCGTCTCTATCTGTATTCTCCTATTTTGGATGGTCTTCCAAAAGATGACCCATCAAAGCTAAAACTTTACGAAGCCCTTCTTGAAGGCTCGATGCTTGGTGGCCAGATGGCTGGTGGTGGCGTTGGTGTTGCTGTAAAAGAAGAACTTATCTTGATGCATTGTGTCCTTGAGATGGGGTCTGGTGCTGATCCTTCTTCTTTGCGTCGTTTTGCTCCACTTTTTGTTGAGTCTGTAGAAAAATGGCGTGTAAGAGCAAAAGATATTATTGAAGGTCGCGATCCTGGAGCAACCGGAATTCCTGGAGGGGGACCAATGGGTGGGGGAGGCCAGCAGCAGCAAGGTAAAGATGATGACAAACCGAAACCGGGTGATCGCTTCATCAAGATTTAGTGGATTATTCGCTGAATATCACTGAGAGGAAGGAGAAATCCTTCCTCTTTTTTTTCGATTCCCTTCTTTACCCTTTTTACACTTGTCATGACCGTTGAATGGTCACGGCTAAAGAGACGTCCAATCTTTAGAAAAGGCATATAAAGCTTTTCTCTGCAGAGGTACATCGCTATTTGGCGAGGAAGGGCGCACTCTTTATTTTGCGCTTTTCCAAGGATATCTTC
This sequence comes from uncultured Simkaniaceae bacterium, assembly GCA_965555895.1. Classification (GTDB taxonomy): domain Bacteria; phylum Chlamydiota; class Chlamydiia; order Chlamydiales; family Simkaniaceae; genus Neptunichlamydia. The sequence continues at coordinate 5,859 of CBEWFH010000064.1, read as the reverse complement.
AGTTTTAATGCCAAAAGTATTAGCGACGGTTTTAAGGATTTTTTCGGGAGTGAGGAAGGTTTGATTTTCTTTACTGATAAGGTCTTTTAGATGAAACTCTGCGATTTCTAGGTCGGGTGGGATCGTCGAATAAGGAAGACGGAGGGCAAGTGCTTCTACTGCTTGTATCAGGGCGTGTAGGTTCTTAAAAGACTTTAGGAGGGACTCTTTTAGGGGGGTGCTCAAAGGAAGCTGCAAGGCAGCTCCACGCATTTCTAAGATTTTTATCCGCTCTTTCTCTTGAGGAGGAGAAATTGAAAGGGTAATCCCCCATTCAAAGCGGCTAATAAGTCGCTCTTCAATTTCTTCCAACAATTGTGGGGGAAGGCTAGAACCAAGGATGATTTGGTGTCCTGTTGTATGGAGGAGATTAAATGTATGGAAAAGTTCTTCTTGGGTGGCTATTTTTCGGGAAAAAAGATGGACATCGTCAACAATAAGGACTTCGATATCGCGATAGGCCTTTCGAAACTCTTGGAGTGATGCAGAGCGATAGGCCCTTATCACATGTTCTGTGAAGGTGTTAGCACGGACATAAATACACCTTTTCCCTTTTGCTTGGAGGGCAGCGGCAGTTGCCATCAAAAGATGAGATTTCCCACTTCCAGATGGACCATGGATATAAATTGGATTATAAGTTCCAAGAGGAAGGGTCTCATTAACCAGTTCGTTGATTATTTGGTGAGGGATGTTTTCATCAGTTGGTTGGACAAATTCTTCAAAACTAGCATGGGGCTCCAAAGCATCGGGCTGAAAGGAGCTTTTTTCTTCTTCTACTTTTACTTTTTTTTTGGAGTATTCTTTTCCCTGGAGCAAGAAATGGACTTTTATCTCTTTGCCACTTCCGGTTAGAAAGTCCTTTGAAAGGCGAGGGGAGATATATTCTTTGAACCAGTTGATTTGAAAAGAGTCAGTAGCATCTAGATAGAGATTTCCAGCGTCAAATTTAACGACAATAAGGGTACGAAGCCACTTATCAACGGTCTTTTTACCTAGTTCTAAATCTAAACTACTAAGGAGCTCATTCCACGCTTTCATCCAGCGGTCGCATCATTTTTTTGGGGTTTTCACCAGAATTTCTCGACTATCTTTGCTCGGTCTTTGTCTTCTTTTTGACATATACCATTGCTGCAAAATTTGTAGTCCCATTGAAGAGAGCCAGTAAATATTCAAACCAGAGGGGAACTTATAAAATAGGAAGGTGAAGACAATTGTCATCATCATTCCCATTTTTTGCTGTTGCTGCTGCTGATCTGTTAAAGGTCCTTTTTTCTTATTTTGAGCAGCTGCCATCTTTTGTTGGAAGAACATGACTACGCCAAGGAGAATAGGAAGGAGGTGAAAAGATGTTCCAATGAAGGGAATGGGGTAATTCCATGAAAAGATGACGTCGGGAGCAGTAAGGTTCTCGATCCATCCAGGAATAAAGCTTGATCCTCTCAAGGGAAATGCAGACTTCAGCAGGTCGAACATTCCAAAGAGAAAGGGCATTTGAATAATTAGGGGAAGGCAGCCACCAAACGGATTGACTTTATTTTCCTTGTAAAAGGCCATAACCTCCATCTGTCCCTTCTTAGGGTCTTTCTTATGCTTTTCCTGAAGCTTCTGCAACTTGGGGCTGATCTCTTGCAGTTTAAGGGTAGATTTTATCGACCAAGCATTTAACGGGTACATCATGATCCGAAGGACAAGAGTAAGGAGGATGATCGAAAAACCCCATGATCCGGTGAAAGTGTGGAACATGTTCATGATGAAATAGAGGAACTTGGCAAAGGGTTCAGAAATAAAGGAAAACCAACCATGAAAGCTTAGGGCTTCAGTGTATTTGGGATTGTATCCTGTCACAGGATTGGTATAGGTTTCGTCAACTTGTTGTAGGATATTCTTATCGATTGGCCCAGCATAAAAACGGAAATTCATCGGTTCTGTTGTCCGTCTTAGGGGCATATGGACTTCATAGCCTGGATATTTTGTCGCAGGATAAAGATCATGCTGCGAGTCAATCATAACGATCCGAGAAGGATCTATATTTCCAGGAATGTTGTTTGCTTGAAAGCCCATTCCAATTTCATTTAAGGGGTCAATAATAAGGGTAAAGTAACCATTTGAATTAGCGACCCAATCGGGTTGAAAAGAACTTATTGTTGTTGCAGTTTTCGGTAGCGAAAGCTTTTCCACTATATGTTTGCTGTTTTGGACAGTGCTATACTTAATGATAGGGGCAGGACTTCCTGAAATTAGTTCCACTTCAGGAACACCGGAACCAATCCATAGCCCTCTTGTATCTCCTTCGACCTTGATCGATATATCAAGGCAATAGGGAGCATTCGATCCTTCAGAAGGGAAGCTGTAAGTCTTAATAATCCGCCTATTAGGAAAAGTGGCTTCGAACTGGATCATCTTATCATCAAACTTTAGAAGCTTGTAATAAGTCTGAGAAGTTTCTGGGTCCTCAGAAACTGTATTGAAGGCATAGTATTGCGGAGGAACATTGTAGGGAGGATATCCACTATCCCGCTCAATTCCACGACGGAGAAGAGGGTAGTACCCCCCAATCGTAGTCTCTTTCATTACAGGTTGAATTGAACCTTTTTCGACGAAAGGGTAGGGATGACTGGGGAAGTGGGCATTACTGGTATATTTCTTATCAATGATTCGATCAAAGCTAATAGGAAGGACTACACTTTGGGTATTTTTAGGACTTCTGAAAGGGAGGTTGATTTCGGCAATTGCACCTCCTAAATTTGAGAAAACGATCTGCATCGTATCATTTTCCAAAACAAAATATTCCTGATCAGAGAGGGCCAGCTCAGGAACTGTTTCGATCTGATAATTAACAAGTGTTGCAAACTTGTCTAATTTTGCTAGGGGGAGAAAGGTTGATGTCCTACTTTGGAAAACACCTACTGGTAAATAGTGGCCTTCAACTCGATAAAGGACAATTGCATTTTGCTGGGGAATTAAGGCAGGAAAAAAGAGCTGTCCATCGTCATACTCTCCTAAAACAACAGTTGCCTCATTATGATCAATAAAGGAAACAACCTGCATGTCGTGTGTTCCCATTTGTGGAATGTAGGTTGAAGAGACTCCGGGGTGGCTACTCGAACTGTAAATAGCAAAATGATCATCGGTTTGAATGAGGCGTGTTTCTTTTCCATTAATGAAAACGGTTTTTTCCCAATCTTGACCCCAGGATATTGTTAAATAGGTCCCTGGATCGGTAGCAACGGCCCAAGAAAGGGGGATACTCTCATTGATGTCTTGGTAAACTCTAGCAAGGGGTAAATCTTGAGGATTTGCCGTCCTTTGCTTGATATTTTTTTCATTTGCGATTTTCTTTTCTTCTGTGAGCTCTGTTTGTTTTTGCTGATGCTGATCATATTCTTTCTGTTTTCTTGAGGTAAAGTATTGATTAACAAAGAAAAGAACTACTGTCATTGACAGGACAAAAATAATAAAACGCTTATTCATCTTATGTGAAATCCTTGGGCTAGCATAAGCGCCCAGCATAGCAAAAAAAAGATAATAAAACTAGTTATTATTATTTTTGAGACTCAAGAAGTTCAATGAAAGCCTGAAACCCCTCTGTTTCTCGGAGATTTTCGAGCCAGTCGTCCTCAAAAATATCATCGAGAATGGGAAGGGCATCAAAGGCTTTTGCTTTTTCTAAGAACCGGAGAGAATTGTCGAGATCCCCTATCACGGAGTAGAGACAAGAAAGGGCATAATACGCATGAATATTGCCCAGTTTAGCTGCTTGGATCATTTTATATTCTGCTTCGCGGAAATATTGATCCGATTCGACTTCACTTTCAAGCAGTTCGCCGAAATTGACGAGGGTCAGCGCCCAGTCAAGGATGATTTGGTCATTTTCTTTTTCTTTTTGGTGAGCAACCCGGTAATGGTGGATCGCGTGGTGAAAAATCTCTGGTTCGCTGACAAGCTCTCCGTAGTGGCTATAGGTTAGGGCAAGTTGGAAATGGATATAGGGAAACTCTGGTTTCAGCATAAGAATATGATTAAGAAGATCGAGAGCTTTCGCATAGTGGCTATCACTTTCCTGAAAGCTGGCGAGATGGTCGAGTGCTGAGGCGTAATAAAAGATCCAATCAGGGTGAAGATAAGCGGCATTTTTCTGCATATTGAGCGCTTCTTCAAAGTGACAAACAGATTGTTCTATTGTCGCTTGCTCGTGATTTATTTCTCCATATTTTAAAAGACACATCGCATAGTGACTATGGCATGTACTAGTTTTCTTTAAATTAAGAGCTTGTTCAAAGAAGTGTAGGGAGCGCTCATAGCTTTTTTCATCATGATCGAGAAGTGCTGCTGCAAAACTACTTAATGCAATCGCATACCAAAGGCGATGATGGGCACGGTTGATACTTAATCCTTCTTGGAACTGCTCGAGGGCCTGGTAGTAATAATCGATGTCTTTGTAATAGCTTCCTAAAGCGTAAAAAATAATACCATAGGCATATAGGATTTCAGTATTTTCTATTTGATTAACTAAAGGTTCGATCTTGCTCTGGGCTTCATGAATGAGAGCTAACCTATCGGAGAAACATCCAAGGAGAGCTAGGGCTTCAGCCCAAACAGCAATCACAAAGGGATTTTTTTTATCACAAAGATGTGCTTTTAAGCATTTGTCGACACTAGAGCTAAGTTTCTTGCTATCTTTAAATATGGTTCCTGATTCCAAAAGGAGACGGGCCCATTCGAGCCAGACTTCGGAATCATTCTTAGAAAGTTGTACCGTAGTTAAAAAGCACTCATTGGCTTGAGAAAAATGGTCTTCATCATGGGAGTAGCTATAAAGGGTTTTCATGGAGATTCCTAAAAGGAACCATCCTTCAGCAAGGGAAATAGAGATTGAAACAGCATTCTTATAACAATTAATAGCTTTAATCAAAAAATGGGTGTCATTTGTCTTCTTTCCCATGACCATATAAACGTTTCCGAAGTTTATCCAAAATTCTGGGGCAAGGTCATCCTGAAGAGTAGAGGCTTTTTCGTAAGCTTTAATAGCATAGTGGTAGTCAGTAATCTCCCCAGACTTTTCAGCAAGTTTGTTCCATACATCTCCAAAATCCCAGTAAAGGTCTGCTAGGATATCTGGAGGTTGTCCATCCGAAAGATGAATCGCCTTTTCATACTTCTTGAGAGCATTGGTGAAATAGCTCGATTCATTACGTCTCTTTCCAAGGAAATAAAGGGTATTTCCCCAAAGATGCCAAGCTTGAAAACAGTAAGGATCAAGGGTTGTTGCCATTTTGAATCGTTTACTTGCTAGGGTGAGTCCTTCGTTACTTTCCTCACGGCTTCCATATTCAAATAGGGAAAGGCCTTGCTCAAAGAAGAGTTGGGGATTATTGGGATCGAGCTTCGATGCCATGTCAAAATATTCTATTCCTCCTTTATCACCATGAAGAAGGTGGAACTCTCCTTTTTGAAGAAGGGATAGGCTTAGAGCTGAGTAGTCCTTGCTTTTAAGCTCTTCCACAGGGTTTCCCAGGGAGTTATTCTCTGGGGGTGGTAGCTCAAAATTTGAAGAATGTTTCAGCTGCTCTATCTTTGCCATACATGCCTAAATTTGGTTAGAGTGAATTACAGATTATAGGAAAGGAGTTCATTTTCGACAATGGTAACCCCACTTAAAAAATAGATTTAGGCCCAAAATGGGTGATTCGAATTTTAAATGAGAAACTCAAGATAAAGGGTTTAAAAAAACTTACTCTTAATATAATATTTATCCATATGTTTACCTATGTACGGAAAGTCCGCGTTCAAGATACCGATGCTACTGGTGTTCTCTACTTT
>CBEWFH010000063.1:0-6848 GCA_965555895.1 uncultured Simkaniaceae bacterium | reverse complement strand
AATGTATACAAAGAAGTATGAGATCGCCAAGACCCAGATATATTTGTTTTTAAGAACATGTTCAAAAAGAATTTCTTTTGCTGATGATTTTTTCTCCTTATCAACTTCATCTCTATCTTTGTTCTCAGGATAGTCATCATTATGTTTTTCAATCGTTGGTAGGCCGATACTGCGTGGAGTATCGCGCAAGCGGTTGATAAGGAATATTCCAGCAATGATAGCCAAGGTACCAGGGAGAAACATAGCATAGCGCCATCCAAACGCTTGAATCGCAATGGTACAAATGATAGGAATGAGAGCCCCTCCAAGATTATGAGAGGTGTTCCAAACACCCCACCAACGCCCTCTTTCTTTTTGAGAGTACCAGTAGGTAAGGAGTTTTGCGCAAGGTGGGGATCCCCACCCTTGAAAAAACCCATTTAACCCGAGAAAAATCCCAAAAAATAGGAGCGATGAAGAGAGGCCAAAGAAAATATTAAAGACCCCCGTCAAGATCAATCCGAATCCCATAAAGTAACGAAGGCTTGATTTATCGGAAATCATCCCACTTAAAAACTTGCTGATTCCATAAGTGATCCAAAGGAGACTTTCTAAAGCAGCAATAGAGGTAATATCAAAACCTAAATCATCAATGAGAACAGGCTTTAGAGCCGCAAAGCTTTTCCGGGTAAAATAAAAAAGAGCATAGCCAATGTAGATACTATAGAAAATTCGAATACGCCAATATCGGTATTTTGCTTTGAGCTCTTCTTCATTTTCGGTTGGTTCGTTACTCGTTTCTGTCTTTAACCTATCTAGAACGCTCACAGCTATTCAATTCCTTTGATAAAATTAAAAGTTTTAAAGATCATTATTGATCGTTCTTAATCGGACAGAGATTATAGAATTTTCCAATGGAAGTCAATCCCTTGTTTGCTAACTATCACCCAAATCTTATACTATTAAAGGGTAGAAAATAAGGCGTTTTATGACATTTTTTCCAGAGCCACTTAGACCTTCTGAAGGAAGACAAGATGATGAGTATCGGGTTAACCCCATTGAAGCTGATAAAAAGGGAGGAGAAAATCTTACCTTTAAAGAACAAGAAAGAAAGAAAAGAGTTAACCTCTACGGAGCTTTCCTTATTTTTTTTAAAAAGTTAATTGATCAATTTGACTCGGGAAAAGAAAAAGAAGGGGAATTTGAAGCCCTTTCCGATGATGCTCTAACAAGCGACATTAAAGAATTCAAAGTCCTTTTAGAAATTCTTCGAGGTGCCGATCAAAGTGAAAATAGTCATTTCTACCAACTTTTATCGGAAGCTTGGGTTCGCCTCCTTCAAGGGGTTCAGGTTCTCTCTCATACAAAACGAAAAGGGAGTATTGACCCTCAAAAACTCTCTATTCTTATGACCGATATCGCCCATTATCCTCCGAACGAAGAACATAAGTTGGGATTTTACTTATCAGGATATGCTGGAGAAGACTGGCTTCCCCTCCCTTTCAGGGACATTCTAAAAAAGCTTTATGCTGACCAAACAGTGAATCAAGAAAATAGCATCTTAAGCAAGTGGATAGAATTAATCCGAGAAGTCTTGCAAAGTTAATTTGGAACGCTTTATACTTGATTCACTATGAAATATTCACTTCCTAAGGGAACATTTGACATCCTTCCTAATGAACCCAAAACTCAGGATATCTGGAAGGAATCCCACCTTTGGCAATACCTGGAGTCGGTTATGCGCGAGCTTGCTCATGATTATGGCTATCAGGAGATTAGAACCCCCATCTTTGAAAAGACAGAGCTTTTTATTCGTGGAGTTGGGGAAACATCTGACATTGTATCAAAGGAAATGTATACCTTTTTAGATAAAGGTAAGCGATCGATGTCTCTTCGCCCAGAAGGGACAGCTTCTGTCATGCGTGCCTTTGCCCAAAACGGACTTCAGCAACTTGGCTCTCACCATAAGTTTTTCTACATTGGTCCCTTCTTCCGCTATGATCGCCCCCAAGCAGGACGCTTTCGTCAATTTCATCAGTTTGGAATTGAGGCAATTGGAAATGGGGAACCAGAGCAAGATTTCGAAGCTATAGAACTTCTCTATGAACTCTTTCGCCGCTTAGGACTGAAAAATCTGAATGTCTTGGTCAACACCCTTGGCGATATCTCTTGTAGAGAAAAATATCAGGGGGCTCTCTTGAGTTTTCTCAAGCCTCATTTCAGTGCCCTTTCTCCAGAAAGTCAAGCCCGCTTTACAAAAAAACCCCTGCGTATTCTCGACTCCAAAGATGAAAAAGAGCGAGCTCTTCTCGAAAAAGCTCCCTCTATTCTTGATTTCTTATCTAATGAGAGCCAAAAACATTTTGATACACTTTGTGCACTTCTGAAAAATCAGAATATTCCCTTCAAAGTTACTCCCCATCTAGTACGCGGTCTCGAGTATTACAATCATACCGTCTTCGAAATCACCTCCGATGTTTTAGGTGCACAAAATACGATTGGTGCTGGAGGACGTTATGATGGTCTTCTCCCCGCAGTAGGAGGTCCCGACCTCCCCTGTATTGGATTTTCAACAGGGATAGAAAGAATTTTGCAAACGATGGAAGGACAAAAAATACCCTTCCCTGAAAAACCAGGACCAATGGTCTCGTTAATTCCTCTAGGAGAAGAAGCAAAAAGCCGTGCGCACACTCTACTCTATGAACTAAGGCATAGCAAAATTTCAACAGTTCTCATCGAAGCAAAAAAAATTCAGAAAGCCCTCCAACAAGCAGCGCAAATAAACACCTCTTATGCGATCATTATCGGAGAGGAAGAGCTTAAGACCAATAAAGGGCAAATCAAAACAATGAAAACGCGGGAAATAGAAGAGATTCCACTCGACTCCCTCGTCGAATTTTTTAGGAAAAAGAATGGACTATAGAAGAACACACCGTTGTAATGCTTTAAGAAAAGGAGATATTGGAATAATTGTTTCCCTTTCTGGCTGGGTCCATAGACGACGTGACCATGGAGGACTCATTTTTATTGACCTTCGTGATCGATTTGGGCTCACTCAACTTATTTTCGATCCGGAAATTTCAATAGAATCACATACGCAAGCCTCCAAACTTCGTGCAGAATGGGTAATTACCGTGAAAGGTAACGTCTGTGCTCGGGGAAAAGGACTGACCAATTCCAAGCTAGAGACTGGAGAAATTGAAATAGAGGTAGCCGAATTTGAAATCTTGTCCAAAGCAAAAACACCTCCCTTCTCCATTTGCGATGATTCGACAGAAACCTCTGAAGATATCCGTTTAAAATATCGGTATCTTGATATACGTCGTGGAAATATTACTGAAAAACTAGTCATGCGCCATAGAGCAATGATGGCTACGCGAACCTTTTTAGATAGCCAAGGCTTCTTAGAAGTTAGTACCCCAATACTCGGACGCTCTACCCCTGAAGGTGCTCGCGACTATTTAGTCCCCTCACGTATCTATCCCGGCAACTTCTATGCCCTTCCCCAATCCCCCCAAATTTTTAAACAACTCCTCATGATTGGAGGAATAGACCGCTATTTTCAAATCGCCCCTTGCTTCCGCGATGAAGACCTCCGATCAGATCGCCAACCTGAATTCACACAAATCGATATCGAAATGAGCTTCGAGTACCCCGAAGATATTAATCTCCTCATTCACGACTACTTAAGGCATGTATTCAAAACATGCCTTGATTACGATGTTCCCGATCAAATAGCTACAATGTCTTACCACGACTGCATGGAACATTATGGAACTGACCGTCCCGATCTCCGTTATGAAATGCCTCTTGTTCGCATAGACGAAATTGCTAAAGAGTCAGAGTTTTCTGTCTTTAAAGATCAGCTGGAAGTTGGGGGATGTGTCAAAACACTATGTGTCAAAGGAGGCGTTGACGTTTCCCGTAAAGAGATCGACCGCTATACAGAATTTGTTGGGAAATTTGGTCTCCGAGGTCTTGGATGGATGAAAAGACAAGATGATGGGCTTGCTTCCAGCATAGTGAAATTCTTTTCTAAAGAGCAGCAAAAAGCCCTAGAAAAAAAACTTGGCGCTGAAACCGGAGACCTCATTCTATTTGCTGCAGCAAATGAAGCCCTTGTCAACCAATCACTTGATCATCTTCGTCGCTTAATTGCAAAGGAACGTAACCTTATAAACTCCGATGTTTATAAGTTCTTATGGGTCACCGATTTTCCTCTCTTTGAATGGGATGATGATGGGCGCCCTCAGAGTACTCATCACCCTTTTACCATGCCCCATCCTGAAGATCTTGATCTTTTAAATAGCGATCCTCTTAAGGTGCGCTCCAATGCCTATGATATTATTATTAATGGATATGAACTTGGAGGAGGGTCGCAAAGAATCCATGATTTTGAAGGACAAAAAAAGGTTTTTGAAGCATTAAGGCTTGATCCTCAAGAGATCGCGCAAAAATTTGGATTTTTTATGAACGCTCTTCAATATGGAACCCCACCCCACCTAGGAATAGCCCTTGGATTTGATCGTTTGATCATGCTTTTGACAAAAACAGAAAACATTCGGGATGTCATCGCCTTTCCTAAGACACAAAAGGCAAGCGATTTAATGATGCAATGCCCTTCCAATGTCAATCCAAGACAACTTGATGAGCTCGAAATAAAAGCGAGCCCAAAAGAAATCTCTTGGATATAAATCCATGACCTAATACATTTGAACTTTTTAAGAGTACTCTAGAGGAGTGTTTGTAATGTTTGTTAAAAACAAATTTTTATGTCTTACTATGCTTATGGCTTCGCTCGCCTTATCAGCCGCATATGCAAAATCGGCTGTGGCTAAAGAAGCCCAAAATTTCACACTAGAAGAGTCGAAAGAAGATAATGGGAAGATCGACCTACAAAAAGTTTCCCAGGCCTTTGGGCACCTTATAGGAAAGAACTTAGATTCTCTCGGTTTTGAATTTGATATGACTGAAGTTATTAAGGGAATGGAAGACTCCGTAGCTGGAAAGGAATCTCCCATGAACGAAACTGAATGTGTACAAGCGATTTCTCTTGTACAAGAAGAAGCTTTTCAAACGCTTGCAAATAAAAATCTTGATGAAGCTAATTTCTTCATGACTGAAAATCTCAATAGAGAAGGCATTGTTATTCTTGAGAAGGATAAATTGCAATATAGAGTTGAAAAACAAGGAGAAGGAATTGTTGTTGAAGAACATTTCTCTCCAATGATTCGATATTCAGGAAAATTCCTTGATGGAAAAATCTTTGGAGCTTCTCAAGAGGATGAACTCATCTCACTTGATGAAACCATTCCTGGATTCGCTAAAGGTATCGTAGGAATGAAAGAAGGAGAAAAAAGGACCATTTATATCCACCCAGAACTTGGGTATGGAACAAGTGGGTACCTTCCTCCCAACACTCTTCTTGTGTTTGATATTGAAGTTGTAAAAGCCAATGCAACCCCAGATCAGGAAGATTCGTTTACCTCGATTCCCAAAGGAGGAACCCGAGAAATTGCATTCCCTGAAAATAAAATTGATGGGACCCCTCGATAAACTTATTACCACTCTTAACCTCTCAGCTTCCCTTTGGGAAGCTGAGAGGTTTTTTTATAGTACTTTAAAATCGAAGTAATTGTGAATACCATTATTCTATACCACCCTCAGATCCCGCAGAATGCGGGCAATATTGTTCGAACCTGCCATGCGACAGGTAGTGAGCTAGTCCTTGTCCGCCCCTTGGGATTTAATACCGATAACAAAAGCTTAAAACGAGCAGGTCTTGATTATTGGAAGGGAGTCAAGGTGACCTTGATCGATAATCTGATAGAATATCTTGAAAATGCAGCTCGCCCCTTTTATTTCTTTTCCAGTAAAGCAACTCCCTCTTATACACGAGCTACTTTTCAAGAAGATGCCATCCTTATCTTTGGTTCGGAAGTAGCAGGGCTTCCTGAAGAATTTTATAAGAGGTGGCCCGAAATTTTTTTGTCCCTCCCCATGATGGAAGGTAACCGTTGCTTAAACCTATCAAATGCAGCAGCAATCGCACTCTATGAAGCCTTAAGACAAAACGATTTTAACGCCTTGAAAAGAGAAAAAGAAGAACCGATAAACCAAAGCTAAAAATAATTGAAGTTGTGATAGGAACATAGATTTTTGTCCCTCCCCACATCAACGAAAAATCCCCAGGAAGGTGTCCAATCCAGTTCAAGGGGATATTAAGGGTTATGAGCGTCCCAATAATGATTAAACAGACGCCAACTAAGATCACCAGCCGTCCCATTATGTTGAGAGGGCAAAGTCTTTAACTGCAGCAATATCACGCAGGCCCACAAGGCGGTTAACCTCTTCTCCATCCTTGAAAAGAATAAGTGTGGGAACAGAGGTAACTTGGTGGGTTCTTGCTGTCACATGACTCTTATCGATATCAAGCTTTCCAAATTTTACTTTTCCTGATAACTCTTTTGCAACCTCTGCAATAACGGGAGAAAGCATCCGACAAGGGCCACACCATTCAGCAAAAAAGTCGACAAGCGTTACTCCCGATTTAATGATCTCATTAAAACTATTATCATCTAATATCGCTATATCAGCCATGAATTCTCCTTAGGTTATCTTGTATAAGATACCCTATTCATTTATTTTTTTTCTATCGGAGTTTTTATCTACTCTTGAAGAGCAAATTCTTCGACGTCACATCATCAGCATCACTCTGACCAACTAGCCTATCGACCTCTTTCCCTTCTTTAAATAGAATCAGAGTCGGAATTGAAGTGACATCAAATTTTTTTGTTAATGCCTCATTCTTCTCGATATCAAGTATTGCAAAGTTTATTTGGTTCATCCGCAAAACTAGTCTCTGACTA
>CBEWFH010000062.1:0-6924 GCA_965555895.1 uncultured Simkaniaceae bacterium | reverse complement strand
CCATCCATTTTAAATCTATCTTTAATTTTTAGATTAGAAGCAATTTCCATTTGATGATGTTTTGGAAAAATTGGATGTTTTAAAGAGAGATCTAAAGCTTCACCACCAATCGCAATAGGAAAGCTGTGAAGGTATTTTTGTGGGGCAATCTCTAGATTAAGTTTTGGGTCTAAAAGAGGAGGTGACGTTGGTTCAAAGGAAGGGGAAAATAGGTACTCTTGACCCTTATCCTCCATTAAAGACCTTAAATAAGGCGTTTGATCAAAAGCTAAAGCCTTCGAAGAGGGCTTAGTTTTTCCATGTGGAAATTCAATAGGACGAGAAATGATAGAAAGTGGATTCTCATGAGCACCTTCTTCAATGGAAAGAGGGCTAGATGGAGAGGTATTTGGAGTCAAATTCAATTCATCAATTGTTTCATTAAATGCCAGAGGAGTTTGGTTTTTAAGTTTGGGAATCGGTTTATTTTTATCAGAACTTTCATACTTACTAGTATAAAGATAGGGATTCATAAGAGCAAAGGCACTTTCTTGAAACTCTTGAGCTTTCTTAGGGATAGAAACAGCCCCTTCAGAACAGTAAAGATCAAAACTGGGAGTGAGAGTGAATGAGATCACATTACTGTTAAGCTCCACAGCCAGTACAGGCCCTTCTGAAATCGAATATTTCGAGGGAAGTGGTGTTGCCTTCTCGCGCGAAGGAAGATAATAGAGGGGAGGGTAAAACTCTTCAAACGATTTTACATAGAGATAGGAAGAATTTTCAAAGGTTTGGTGGTTTAAAGGTGGCGTATCAAAAACTTTTTTTCTATATGAGTAATTTTGATAAGGGAAAGAAAGTGAAAGAGAAGGGGTTTCAAAACTTGGAAGAGAAGAGGGGGTGGAAAAAATTTCTAAATCTACAGGGTTTTGATTTTGAGCAAAGTGATTTCCATTTTTCTCAAGGGAGGGTAGGAGAGGAGAAAGAGCTCTTGTTTCGATAAGTTTTGAAACATCTACCCGATAAAGAGATTTAAAATAACTCTCTGCAAAAAAGCAATTACCAGGGCATTTCCCCTTTTCAGGAGGAGAGAAAACTCGAAAGAGTTCCCCAGAGAAAACTAGTTCATTTTTCAAAGGATATGGGAGAGTGAAAGGAAAAGAGTCGTCGAAGTAAAAGTAACAATTATCGGCATCGAAAAGATGTTTATGCAAGTTTTCATGTTGAGAGGATAGATTGACTTTCTTTTTTCCCAAAGCAGCAACGTATGGCGCTGTTGTGCGAGCTGTATGGAGCTCTTTTAGAGGAGTCTTTGGCTCTATAATTGACTTTTTAAGAGCAAAGTTTCTATCAATAAGTGTCGATTCTTCTTGAGGATGTTTGAAAGAGTAAGGACTAGAAGGGTCGAGAGGTTGTTTCTCTAAGTTAAGGGGAACTTTTTTCGATAAAAAGTCGTGTTTTTCTTCCCCTTTCCTCTCTAGATTTGGGTCTACAATCAAGGGATTAGATTTCAATTTAGAAATAAGTGGAAAAGGTGAAAATTTTTCTTTTTTATTACGGACAATTTTTCTGCTGAAATTAATCGACTTTTTGACTCTAAATAGGGATCTCTTCTTAGTTAAATAATCCTTTCCAAGGAGAGGCGGAATAGTCAAGGCAATCGAAAAAGGTGGAGGAAAGCTAAGCGCATAATCATATCCAGCTGCAAAGAAGGGGATGGTAATCTTCAATGGGATTTTTGCAGATTCTAGTTGAGGCGTTGAAGAGCTACTTTGATATCCATTTTCCAGAGCAATTAAGCTTTGGAAAATTTCTTCACTTTCCTCTCCATTAATTCTCCCAGCTGAAAACATAAATAAAACCACAAATATTTTTAATAGTGGCTTGCTCAGATAGGAAGAGGTGGAAACCGTCTTCATTAGATCTCTCTTCTTAGCGGCGTTTAGTAAGCGTTAAGAGCATTTATTTCTTGTATACTCCCACTTATGCGGTCGTAAAGATCGCGAGGAGTATTTGGGTCGTTTTTTATTTCGCTATATAATGTGAGAGCATTTTCATGGAATTCTTTCATTTCACCGAGGAGTTCTTGCTGATATAGACTTTTTGCCTCGAGGCGTAGCTTCTCAGCATCAATAAACTTCATATAAGAGTCGAAGATCTGCTTCTTGGTTGCATCACGATTTAAATTCACGAGATAATCTTGTGTGACTAAGTCCTCTTGTGAGGTGAAATCATCCTTGATACGGTTTAAGAAAAAAAGATAACGATTATCTTGTTCAACTCTATTTGAAATAAGGGAGCGAATTTTTGCATACTCAAGTGCTGCTTCTAAATGGGTAGGCTCAGAACTTGCATTTTTACGGATTTGGAGCTCTTTCAAATCATTTAAGATGGAAAGAACTTCTTCATTCGATTCAATTCTTAGCCCATCTTCAAGTAGTTCAAAGTGAAGCCTTGCAGCTTCAAGCGTTGCATGATTTGCGATGGCTGTGGAGAAGTGATTTGCTGTGGCATGAATGAAACTATAAGTCTCATATGCTTTCTCTTTTTCACCTAGAGAGTCGTAAACAGTTGCAAGCTCAAAGAGAGCATCTTTTTGAGAGACCCAATTGAGTTCAGTTTTTTCACTCTGTTGTTGGAGAAGTTGTTTTAACAGAGCTAATTTTTGCTCATGTGAATCTTGGTAGGCCAAAAGTTTTGCAAGTTTTATCACTTCATTTTCAAGATGAAGGTTTTCAGCAGAGAGCTCAATTAAATTGTTATTTGAAAGGAGGAGACTTTGATAATGGGAACTAGCACGATCGATGGCACTCGTTACCTCAGGATGAGGGGTATTTTGGGCTTTCCAATGTCCTGCATAATAATTCTGAACACTTTGGTAATAGTGGTTTGCGAGCCAGAGGCGGTTTTCCTCTTTAATGGCCATCTCACCTCTTGAGGTAGCTTCCTCTAGATGTTCAGCAGCATGATCGATAAATTCTTGTTGTTGTTGTCCATCTGAGGAGACCTCTGCACCTTCTCCATAGCCAGCAAGAGAGATATACGCATTGTATAACCGCAGGTGTGTTGATGGTGAGTCATAAAGGTCAGGATTTATAGTCATTGCTTGCTCTAAGTGCATGCAGAATGCTGAATTATCTGAGCCTGTCTCTGCATGGCAAAGACCTGCAATAAAGTGGGCTTCAGAAAGGGTTAGAGGATCATCTTCTACATCGATCTTTGTAAAAATGTGGTCTTGCAAGCAATGGAGGGCATCAGAATAATAATCGAGTTCGTAAGATATCTTTGCGTATAGGAGAGAATAATCTTTCATCTCTGCATCATTTAAACAATCTGAATGCTCTAAAACTGCCTGCAAATCGGTGTAAAAATTTGACTTAGAATAGTTACTTTCTTCACCGCCATGCTTATATAGATTGAGCGAAGATGAGAGGAATAACTTCCATGCTGCATCAATGCGCGAACTATTTTTAAAGTCGATGACATAGACTTTGAAGGACTCGTAGCTTTCTTGCCATCTCTCATTTTGGTGAGCCAAAAGGCCATATTCAAAGATGAAGCTTTCTTGATTATCAAACTCTACATAAGTATCTTTGATCATCTTCAGTTTTTCATCTGCCTTGCTAATCGCTCCTTGCTCTTTAAGGATCATTGCATGCATGAATAGTGCTTTTGGAATTTCTTGATCTTCAGGGAATAACGAATCGAGTTTATCAAAAGCTCCACTAAAGAGGACTTCGTTGCTAGTTTGGTGAGCACAAGTCATTTGAATAAGGAGAGCATTTTTTAATTGCTCAGAAGGGATATAGGTTGAGTCGATATACTTCTGCAAAGGATCTACAGCACTTTGATAGTGTCCCAAAGAGAAATAGCTTTTTCCAACAATGAAGTTGAAGGTTGGTAAATATTCTTCAGAAATGGTTGGTGCAATTTTTTCATAGCGTCCAATGACTTCTTCGTATTCTTCATTTTGAAAAAGGAGGGTCATTAAATTAAAAGCAGCTTCATTGGAACGGTTCCCACCCATCTCTTTAACTTTTCTAAAAGTTTCAGCAGCGCCAAGTTTATTATACTTTGCTTCTAAAGAGGCTACCTGGAAAAGGAGATCCTCTTGCATGTCAGAATGTTTTTCAGCAAGCTCTGAGTATGCTGCTGCCCCTTTTTTGTAATCACCAAGCATTGCATGAATCTCTGCTAAGGCAAATTCTGAAATTTCACTATATTGTCCTTGAGGAAGACTTTCATAGTAACCACGAGCTTCCTGAGCAAATTCAGCTTTCTTTTGAGAAGTCTCTGATTGAAGAGCTTGTCTAAATAGTGCTTCTCCCATTAGAAAATAGAGTTCTTCTTTTCGGTCTTGTATCTCAGCTGTTTTGCTAGATAGGTAGGGACGTCCATCTTTTGCAAGTTCGCTGTACATATCGAGCTCATAGTAACACTGCAGTTTGTTAAGGAGGGTCTTCTCGCTAACTGAAGGGTCGCCCACCATTTGATAGGTTGTTAGAGCATGTTGGTAGTTGTTTTCTTGAAGATAAATATCCCCTAAAATTCCTAAAAAATAATTCTTTAAGGAGCTTTCAGGATATTTATCTAAAAAACCAATGATTTGCGTTTTAACGATTGCAAAGTCGCCATCTTTCCAAAATTCTGCAATGCGACGAATGAGAAAAGCCTCTTCATCCGACTCTGTTTGCGTTGTTTTTACAGGCTCCTTTGCTCCCGCTTTCGGAAAGGCAAAAGTTAATAGCGATACACTAAGTATTAAGCAAATGCGAAAAGTTGAATTAAACATATCCGTTTGTCCCTATCAGTTATGTTAGAATTGATCTCTCAAGGAAAAGCGAATAGTCCTTTTACCTTGCGAAGTATTTTTTGATTATACTCGCCGACAGATATTTATCAAATATAAACACTAATGTTTCGCAGCGAAGAATGAAAGCGGGTTCCTTATAGCGCTTCCTTACCAATCCTAATGAAAATATTTATTCAATAAGTATATTATTGTTTATAATTTTCTGATCATTTGTCATTTTGAACTCCTTTGTTTTTTTGTTCAATTTATCACAAATGTCAGATTAAGCCTTGTCATTTACACCCCTATAGAGCTAGTACCTGACATGACATCTCCTTTTTAACCTGAGTTTAGAGTTTATTTCATTCACTCTCAGATTATTATTAAATTACTCGAGTAAAGATTTTTCCATAGGTTCCGATAAGAGTCACCCGGCAGCTACTACTGCTATCGCTTTATTCCAAAGAGCAAAGCAATGCTTTTTAGAAAGTGCGAGGCTTTCTTCCTTTTCTCTATCCGCCATTTTCTGAAGTGTTGCGCTCACTCGATGTGAAATATTCCACCCAAAAATAATGGGGCCAACCACTACCTCCATTAGTATAGTATAGTAACCACCTCCATTTCCCATAAAAACAGCCCACAGGTGGTTTATAGCACGAGAAACCCTTCTAGCCAGTGGATGAGGAACCCCTGAAAGGGCAGTTTGAGCAATCAATCCATAAAAAAAGAGTCTCCATTTATTATCTAGTACCCACCTGTAACCCTTAAAGGCTGATCGATAAGCATTTATGATTTCTGGGGAACCCTTCTTCGTTAAGTAATGATGTGTCTGATTAGCCCAAATACCCGTTTGATCGTACGCTGCTTTGCAGAGTTTAATCAATTTAAAAGAAAAATAGGCAGAGAGGACCACTCTTAAAAGGAGATTTCCAAAAATTGCTGCTCCGATTTCTGGGGTTCTAATGTAAACAACCCGTTTCCACAAAGAGTAGATAGCTCCCTTTGCTGGAAGGGCATTTTCTGCTGCTTTAATTACAGCACTTGGCTTCTTTTTGAAAGATGCTTCAAAAATCCGATTGCGGACCTCTTCAATATCGGTTTCAGCTCCAAAGACATACCTTTTCACACCATCCTGTGTAAACTTCTCTTTAATAAAAGAGATGAGTGCCTCATTAAAGTAATAGTTAGGGCCGTTTTTTACTACCTCCTTTTCACCTCTTTGCAAGAGGAAGTTATACCTATTAGAATCAACAACTCTAATATAATTTGCAGCACTTCCATAATCTAAATTAGCCCCTTCTAGTTTGGCTTTTTCAAGCCTCTTTGGAATAAAGATATGATGGAAGTCAAGGAGCCACTCCATTATTACACGAGAGCAACCATTTTCTTTCATATCTCCAATATTTAGGGCTATAAGAAACTGACTTTGCAAAAGTTTCTTAAGATAATCGCTAATAACTGTTTTTAATTCAGATTCACCATCCAAAACCCGCATGAGCGTCTCTTCATTAATCATAACTCGCCCCTTGACTTTTTCAACAATTGCGAGTTTCTTCACTATGATATCGATATCCTCATCCAGAGTAATTTCATTTTGTTTCAAGTATTGAGCCTCTAAAGCCCTCCCCAATATTCCAGTGGAGAGCATTTGGATCAATGTATTCCGTTTCTTAAGATGATCTTTATTAAAAAACTTGTTTTTTAACCATTCTTTAGACTGATCCAAAACAAAAAGATTTTCAACAAAGTACTTCCATCCTTTATTAAAAGCAGGGAGCTCACCATCTAGATAACCCATTAATTCAATTAATATCCCTATATCATTTTTCATTGGAGTCGTTTCAACATCCTCATTAATTAACTCTTGAAGCTCTTCCACTAGTTCATCTGAATTAGGAATACTTCCTGGTTTCCAGTCCTCCCCAACTCGATCTTTTAACCAATCAATAATTTGATCTCGAAAGGTTCCTGATTTTTTAATTCGTTCTTGGATCGTATCGATGATGCAGTCTTCATTGTAAACACTAAAGAATAATATTAAATACTTAGCTGTATCAAAAGATCGTGAAAGATATTCTATTATATTTTCAGTTCCCGGAATCGCAAGGAGTCCCCCCATGTTTTGCATGTATTTACTAAATCCATGGGCGCTC
>CBEWFH010000061.1:0-6989 GCA_965555895.1 uncultured Simkaniaceae bacterium | reverse complement strand
GAAAACCCCCATGGCTAATTGCCCAACAGGACCACCCTGAGACAGACTTTGCGACACACACACAATTCACAAATGTGATAGACTTGGATCAGGTTTTTGAATATCAGCTAGGGGGTCAACCTTTACCTGTTCTTCCCGCAAAGAAAGCAATAGCAAGAGTAGTGATCTGACTTTTTTTGTCTGATTTACATGAGACTGCATAAGAGATACCGTAGCCACTCAGCGCCCCTAGAACAAGTCCCCCTTTAACTGGAAATGAAGTGAAATAATTGGCTATAAATGCCCCAGCAAGAGTGCTTGCTTCTATAGTGAGACATTCTTTTTGAATTGGCGTCATCCTTTATCCTCATAATTAAATTTCAGAACAGTTTAAGGAATCGCCCTTTCAACAACGGAATAATCAACCCTTTTTGCGGAGGAGGTTGAGGAGATAGACTGTGGTGGCGGTGAGGGCGATGGTTGCCCCTGGGGGCCAGTTGAGGGTGTAAGAAACCCCCATCCCAAGAAAAGAAATAACAATCCCAAGGATGATCGCGACTCCCATCATTTTGGATAGACGGTGGGTGTAGGTATTGGCGATGGCAGCAGGTAGGGAGAGGATCGCTACGATAAGGATCGCTCCGACCACTTGGATCATCAAGACGACGGTGATGGCAACAAGGGAAAGGAGGAGGAAGTAAAGTAGCTTTACTTTCAGCCCTTGAAGGGCTGCTTGCCTTTCATCGAAACAAATTGCTAGGAAGCGGCGGTGGAAAAGGGCGGCCATGATAAGGACAATTCCATCGAGTCCAACAAGCATGTAGATGTCGGATCTACTTGCCCACAAGATATTTCCAAAGAGGTAGTTAGAGATTTCAACGGTGTAGCCAGGAGTGAGCGAAATAAGGATCACACCAACCGACATTCCAAAGGCCCAAAGGGCAGCAATGACGGTATCTTCCCGCTGCCGATAGTAAAGGCGGACGGTTCCAATGAGCCATGCGGAGAGGATTGCTGCAACAAGTGCTCCGTGTATCGGCTCGAGCCAACCAATATTATAAGTCCGTTTAATATAGAGGGCAGCTCCGAGTCCTCCAAGAACCGAGTGGGCTATACTTCCACTAATAAAGACGATCCGCTTCACGACAACATAGGACCCAACAACCCCACCGGCAACCGATGCACCGAGCGCTGCAAAGAGTGCCATCCGGAGAAAAGGTTGGGTGAAAAGGGCGGTGACAAATCCAAGCATGAGAAGATTATCCATGGTACATCCCAATCGTAAAATGTTTGCAGACCTCTTCCGGTTTCATCGATGAGACGACGTGTTGGAAACAAAGGACCCGTTCTACATTTTGGATAATCGCCTCGAAGTTGTGGGTGACAATAAGAATTGTTTTCTTTCCTTGCAAAGTTTTTAGATAGATGAAAATTATTTGCTCTGATTGGGGGTCGATATTAGCAGTGGGTTCATCGAGGAGGAGAATTTCCGGGTCACACATGAGGGCCCTTGCGATGAGAACTTTTTGCGCTTGCCCACCGGAAAGGGTGCCGAATGGGCGGCTTTCAAGTCTTTCGCATCCTACCTCTTTCAGGAGCTCAAGGGCCCGTATTTTTTCCCTTTCTGGAAGTCCTCCCCACCACTTTAGTTTGGCTAAGCTTCCTGTTAAAACAACTTCTAAAACAGAGATGGGAAACTCTTTATCGTAAGAGTTGATTTGAGGGACATAACCAATCCGTGTCCGTGGAGCTGCGACCAGTGCCTCTCCTTTTTCTGGAGATAAAAACCCAAGGATGAGATTTAGTGCAGTTGTTTTACCCCCCCCATTGGGGCCAATGATCCCAATATATTCCCCTTGTTTTATTTCAAAAGAGACATCTTTTAGAACCTCAACTGTCTCATAGGAAAAAAAGAGATTTTTAAATTTGATAACCATCTATTTTGTAATATCGTTACCGATTTTCTCAAGGGTTGCCAAAATATCTTCTCCTAATGGATCGAAAGATTCTAACCTTATCTTTAGCTTCTCTGCAATCATCTCCACCCCTTTATTATTAAATTGTGGACCGGTAAAAGCACAGATCACATCAGAATTTTCGGCAAGATCAAGAACCCGTGTCAGATCTTGAGGCAGGGGGCTTTTCCCTTCACACTCTACGGCAATTTGGATGATGTTGTAGTCATAACAAAAATAGCCAAGTGATGCATGAGAAACTAAGAGTGCCTTTTTTTGAAAAAGACGGAGATTTTCCTCAAGCTTGAGATCAAGAGCTTTGATTTTTTCAATGAGAGTTTCCCCATTATCCTGATAGATTTGACTGTTATGAGGTTTCAGTTCCACTAATGCCTCAACGAGAACTTCAACTTGTAAGATGAGCCGTTTAGGCCCCATCCAAAAATGCAAATCCTTTGATCCACTAAAAGGGATATGGATATCTTCGCATGCATCAATAAAATTGGTGTCTTCAGAATACGATAGGAGGGGAATCTTCTCATCCATTTCAAGGATCCGCACCTCTTTTGTCCCTTCACGAATCGCTCTTAAAAGGTTTCTTTCATATCCTTCGCCGACACCAATAAAAAGATCGGCATCTTGTACCAGTTTCATTTGACTAGGTGTTGCTTCAGCCGTATGGGGATCAAAATTGGGATAAAGTGCAGAATCTACGGCCATTGTATCTCCAACAATTTCTTTTACAAGATAGACATAGGGAGGAATACTCACGACAACCTGAGGGGTTCCCTTAATGAGGGCCTCTCCTCTCGAGCAGTTTATTAAGAGTAATAGTGGAGTCAAAAGAATAATAGATATCAAACGTTTCATTGCAAAATCCTCAGCTTGCGCATAGTTTAGCCTAAAATAATTCTTCTGTCGAGTCTCAATTATGATTGTAAAATAATTCTCTGTTCTTTACCCTCCCCTCGAAAACAGGCTATGCTAGCAAGGGTATTATCCCCTTGTATAAGGAGGAGTGTCCGAGCGGCCGAAGGAGCACGCTTGGAAAGTGTGTATATGTGATAAGCGTATCGTGGGTTCGAATCCCACCTCCTCCGATTTTTTTTGTATGTTATAATTAATGGCATTTGTATATATCCAGGGAAATTCAAAAATGGAATTTTGTTGATGAAGTGCCCTTTTTGTAGACATGAAGAGTCTAAAGTAACCGATTCGCGCAATGCAAGTGAAACAAATGCCATTCGAAGGCGTCGGGAGTGCCTTCAATGTGCACGTCGTTTTACGACCTTTGAAACGGTTGATATTTCCTTGCAGGTACGGAAGCGAGATGGAAGTTGCGAAGACTTTAACCTTCAAAAATTAATTAAAGGACTCGACGCAGCATCGCGTCATACGCGGATTAGCCACGATCAAGTGCGTGATTTAGCTTCTTCGATTCCTAACGAGCTTATAGAAAAGCAAGTACGTGAGATCGATACCACTAAGCTAGGGGAAATTGCAATGGATAAGCTTAAAAGACTTGATACTGTTGCATATATCCGTTTTGCCTGTGTATATAGACGTTTCAAAGATGTTGATGAAATTATGGATGCGATTCATACAGTTGCACCCGAAGAAGCTAAAAAATGAGGATTACCCTATGGGATTAAAAAAAAGTGATATTGAAAAGTTCAAAGAAATCCTTCTTGAAATGAAGATGCAATTAGGAACATCTTTAAAATCGGTTTCTGATGATGTTAAAACCTCTGAAGAATCCAAAGGATATTCGCAACACCAGGCCGACGAAGGGACCGATGATTTTGGGAAAACTATCAGCATCGAGGTCTCAACGAAAGAGCAAGGGATTGTGAGGCAAATTGACCGCGCCCTTGAAAAAATTAAGGATGGGACTTACGGCGTCTGCGATGTCTCAGGGGATGATATCCCTTTGAAAAGGCTTGAAGCAGTTCCATATGCAACGATGACCGTTTCATCCCAAGAAAAGCTTGAGAAAGGGTTAATCTAGTTTATTATGAATAAAGGAAGGGTGTGGATCTTATTATTTTTAGCTGCTGTTTTTCTTTTGATTGATGCAGCGTCTAAATATTGGGTCGAGCAGCACTTAATCCCTATCCATTTTTCCTCTCCCATCTATCCCTTTGGAGGAATTGGTGTTTTTCAAGATTTCTTAGGAATCGACTTTTGCATCAACAGGGCAAGTAACACTGGGGGTGCTTGGAGCCTTTTTTCCTCTTATCCGAAAGCCCTTCTCATTGCTCGAATTGGAATTATCCTCTCTCTCTTTATCTATACAATTTTCTTCAATAAAGAGCGGAACAGGGACCTCCCTTTTACCCTTATATTAGCCGGTGCAGCGGCAAATATCGCCGACTTTTTTATCTATGGAGCAGTTGTTGACATGTTCCATTTTATCCTTTGGGGGTACTCCTTTCCAATTTTCAATGTTGCAGATATGTTGATCTTCTTTGGAGTTTCCATTATCCTTGTCCAAGAACTACTCAAAAAATATAGGTCAAATGCAGCTCAGCCATCCCAAAGTTGAAGGGGTGATGCAAGCCTCTAAATGGCTTACTCATCGCGTCCTTTTAGACGTCAGAGAGATGGAAAGCCTCTTAAACTCTCTTCCAACCTTTTCGATTTATAACGTCTCAGAACTTGTTAACCTCGAAAAGGCGGTGATTTCTCATGAGGAATTTCTTTCAAAATATATCGACTATGTAACCTCATTAAAAGCAGGCCTCCTCCCCGATGAAAAAACCCTCAAACCCTACTTTTCTACAGCACTTTCAGCAACAAAGAGTTCCCTCTACGCTATCGAAGCAAAAGGGGGAAAGCATATCATCAAACTCAAAGAGCCTGTGGTTCAACTTAGCCTTCATCATTTTACCTTTTCTTCTGAACATAACGCTTTTCACTCGATGATCCATTCTAAGACTGCAGTGTCATGGGGAATTCAGTTTTCATTTCCACAAATTTATTCAAACTCTATACAGAATGATGTGATAGAGGTTTATAAAAAATCAGACTTCCCAAATACTGACCTTTTTAAAACTCTAGCGAAGTGGATGCGGGCAAATACAATTCCTGCTCCCTTCAAGCTAGGGGATATCCCTATAAACGCCTCCTTTCGCTTAGGAAAAAGATGCAAGAGTTGGATCCACCACCACTCGAAGCTTCAGTCAGTAGGATTGTCGGTATGACACTAGAAATTCTCTCGATAGGCAATGAGCTTCTTTCGGGACATACAATTAATAGCAATGCATCAATCATTGGTCAGGCCCTTCTCCCTAACGGATTTTCAGTCGATCGTGTCACCCTCCTTCCCGACGAAGAGACCTTTTTAAAGAAGGGGATTGAAGAGGCTATGGAGCGCTCCTCGTTTATTATTATAACGGGGGGACTGGGACCAACCGGCGATGATTTGACCCGCGACGTTGTTGCCGATATATTTAGCACCTCCCTTATCTATGATGAGGCTATTGCAAACGATCTCATCAAAAGATTTGGGAAAAACCTACCCACCATAAAAGATCAAGTGATGGTTCCGAAGGGTGCCACCATTATTCCGAATCCTCTAGGAACAGCCCCTGGTTTTATCTTAGAAGGCAAAGCAACTGTTTTTGTCCTTCCGGGAGTTCCCCCGCAAATGGAAGCGATGCTTCCCGCCGTCATTTCCCATCTTGAAAAACACCACACCAAATCCCACTATATCGAATCCCTATACCTCTGTTTACTCTCGGAACAAGGAGTGGACCCCTACCTCCGCACCCTAGAAAAAGAAAACCCCGCCGTCGAAATTGGTATTTGCCCCGGTTATGGAAATCTCTCTATCTATATCCATGGAAAGGACCCCAAAAAACTCTCTCCCATCCGAGAGAAAATAGCCGAAAAATTTCAAAAAAATGTCTTCTCCACCTCTAGTAAACTCATAGAAGTAGCCTTTCATGAGTGGATGGTAAAAAACAAAAAGACCTTTGCTAGTGCCGAATCGTGCACCGGAGGTCAACTTGCCGCCCGCCTTACCGCCCATGCAGACTCCTCTGATTATTTTCTTGGGAGTATCGTTTCCTATTCCAACCATCTTAAAGAAACCGCACTCGGTGTTTCCCCAAAAACACTCGAAACCCATGGCGCCGTTAGCAAAGAAGTTGTCCTAGAAATGGTCGAAGGGGCAAAAAAACTTACAGGAGCAGACTACGCCATTGCTACCTCAGGAATTGCCGGTCCCGATGGAGGGACACCCGATAAACCAGTCGGAACCGTTTGGTCAGCAATTGCCACCCCCGAGAAAACTTTTGCCGCCCTTGTACCTATAAAAGGATCAGGAAAAATTCGATCCCTTATCATTGATTACACGGTTACCTATCTTTTAGCCACCCTCTACCGCCACCTTGTTTATCAAATCGAGCCCTACTCATGACCTATGAACTCCTTGACAGTGGCAACGAAAAAAAACTCGAACGGTTCGGTGACTACACCCTGATCCGCCCCTCTCCCCAAGCCCTATGGAAACCTCAAGAACCCAAACTTTGGAAAACCGCAGATGCAACCTTTAAAAGGTGGAAACCGTGGAAAGGACTTCCCAAATCATGGGCGCTAAAACACAAAACCCTCACCTTTAAAATCGTCCCTACAGATTTTGGTCACCTCGGCCTTTTCCCCGAACATGCTGAGCACTGGAACTGGATGGAATCAAAGCTTAAACCAAACTCCGAAGTCCTCAATCTTTTTGCCTACTCCGGCGCTGCCACCCTCTTCCTCGCTAAAAAAGGACACCAAGTGTGCCACCTCGATGCAGCCAAAGGGATGATCGAGTGGGGGCGCGAAAATGCAAAGTTAAACAAACTAGAAAAAGGACCCATACGGTGGATTGTCGACGACGTCCTTAAATTCCTCCGTCGCGAAATCAATCGAAATAGAAAATACGACGCCCTCCTCCTCGATCCCCCCAGCTTTGGCCGCGGCGCGCAAGGACAAGTCTTTAAAATTGAACAAGAGATCGTCCCCCTCCTTGGTCGGTGGAATGAAGTGGTCTGGCCGGGGGCGTGGGGG
>CBEWFH010000060.1:0-7317 GCA_965555895.1 uncultured Simkaniaceae bacterium | reverse complement strand
AGTAGTCTGAAAAATTGGGACCACAGTAGTTTCAACTAAAAGTGGGGCAACCTCGGTATTTCAGACATACTATCTCCTGAGTTTTACGGTTCTAGTTTACCGCAAATCCGTGTCTCAATCTATTGGTGGCAGTATACAGCAGTCGGTGGCCTCCTTTTTGTCCTCATCTTTTTAAATGGAATTGCAAAGCGGATCACTAAACCGATTACTCAACTTGCTGGTGTTACAAAAACGGTTGGTGAAGGAAAGCTTGATGATATTGAAATTCCTAAGCACTCTGGAAAAAGGCGGCATGATGAAATCTATTCTCTCTATCACTCATTCTTTGAGATGGTAAAAGGGCTCAGAGTAAAAGGTGTTTTAAACAAAGTAGTATCAGAAGAAATTGCTGAAGAAGCCTTAAAAGTGAATATTCAACTTGGTGGAGAAGAAAAGAAAGTGACTGTCTTCTTTGCTGATATCCGCGGTTTTACCAATATGACTGAAAAGATGAGTCCAAAAGAGGTCATTCAACTTGTGAATGGATGCATGACTAAAGCTTCTGATAAAATCGATAAGTATAATGGGGTAATCGATAAATATGTAGGCGATGAGGTGATAGTTCTTTTCGGAGCCCCGATTGAGAAAAAAGATAGAGCCCTTTCGGCTATAAAAAGTGCTTTAGAAACAATCGAAGAACTTAAAATTTGGAACGTTAAAAGAAAAAAACAAGGGCTTCCTGAAATCGAAATGGGAATTGGGATCCATACCGGAAATGTTATTGCAGGAAATATGGGAGCTGAAAACCGCCTAAATTATACTGTTCTTGGCGCTAATGCGAACTTAGCTTCTCGCATTTGCTCCGAAGCAAAAGAGATGCAAGTGCTCATAAGTGAAGAGAC
Source organism: uncultured Simkaniaceae bacterium (assembly GCA_965555895.1). GTDB lineage: Bacteria > Chlamydiota > Chlamydiia > Chlamydiales > Simkaniaceae > Neptunichlamydia. The sequence goes on along the minus strand of CBEWFH010000060.1, from coordinate 6,436 downwards.
CCTTCGTGAAGAAGATGTCGAAAATAATTTCGAGATTGAAAAACTTCAAGCTGTCGATCTCAAAGGTTTTACAAACCCTGTGAATGTATACTCTGTAAAATCTTATAAAGGGAAAACCCAGTGAAAGAGTTGCTATTAATAGGGATCGGAGGGGGAGTTGGAGCGATTTGTCGTTTCCTCCTATCTCGATCGGTCTAACTATTTTCAGGAGTAGCATTTCCATCTGGAACACTTGTCGTGAATATTCTAGGTTCTTTTTTCATGGCATTTTTAAGCATTGTGATTATCGATCTAGTGGCTGAGTGGAGCACCGAACTTAGAGCTCTTTTACTCATAGAACTACTTGGTGGATTTACAACTTTTTCAACCTTCTCTTTTGAGGTAATTGACCTTTGGGAAAGTGGGGAAGGAATCAAAACGATATGTTATCTTCTCCTTTCAATCATTTTATGTATTGGAGGAGCATTTGGCAGTATGATACTTGGGAGAAAATTATGACCACGGTCAAAATAGTACGCATTTATATGAAAGAATTGGAACATCATGTCAATAAGGTCTTAAAGATTCTCGACGAGATTAATGTAAAACATGCGATTGTACTGCGAGATATAGAGGGAGGTGGTCATAGTGCACATATTTTAAGCCTCTCTCCTTGATCTACCCCTTATTGTTGAATTTTTTGATAGCCCCGATCAAGTAGATAAAGCCCTTACGAAAATCAAAGAGGTTATCGATGAAGGGCATATTGTTATATTGAATGGACAAGCACTCTCTTAGGACGATCTTTTATTTTTAAAAGCGCTAGCAAAGAGATGGCAAATCCAATGGGGAAGATTAAAAAGGCCGTATGAAAATCTGCGGCTGAATAGTAAGGGACTCCATCAACCATTGTTCCATTCCAACTCCAGTCTAGAAGTTTTCCTGAAAGAGGTTGGATAAGGGCGGGCAATCCCATAATAATGACAGCAGCTACCCCCATAGATGTTCCAGTGAGCTCCTTTGGATTATTTTCTGTGATTGCAGGATAGCTGAGTGTTTGCGCGCTTGTTAAAAATCCGAGCGCAAAGAAGAGGATGGCAAACATTTGTCCATCAGGGTTTGGGAGGTACAAAATCACTCCAAAGATTGAAATTGATGAGACCCCACCAAAAATCATTAGTGGTAGACGTTGTCCCAACTTATCAGATGCCCATCCAAAAAGAGGTGAGCCAACAATCGTTCCCACACAAATCATGCTGGCAATAAAAGAGGCTGTGGCTAGTTCAATTCCATGGACTTGAGTGAGAAAAAGACTTCCCCAAACAGCACTGATAATCATCAGTGGCAAATTCATGAAGCAGGTATAGAGGCCGCAGCAAATATTATGAATATTTAAAATAGATTTTTTGAGTCCTTGAAAGAATGAAATAGACTCTTCTCTTACTTTTTTGATCTGGGTTGGTGCATCTTTGACAAATGCAAAAATAAGGGCGAAGAGGCCCACACCAATTGTTGTATTAATCAGGAGAGCTTGTCGCCAACTAAAATATTCGGCAAGCATTGAAAAAGGGCGTTGAGCAACCACCCCACCTAGCATTCCAACTGTAATCATCAACCCGATAAGAAAGGCTTGTCTCTCTTTTGGAAACCAACGAGAAATAAGCGTAATGCAACTGAGGAAACAAAAAGCATTTCCAATCCCTGAAAAGAAGTGGCAGAGCGAAGCAAATCCTAAGGAATTTGCTTGAGAAAGTCCTGCTGTTCCCAGAAGGCAAAAGAGAAGGGCCACTAAAATAACGCGGCGCACAGAAAATCGATCTAGGATCATCCCTGCAGGGAGAAGGAAGATCACATCAGCCCAAAGATAGGTTGAGCAAAGTGTTGCAAACTCTGTCGCATTTAGTGACAAATCTTTGATAAGCATGGGAGAGAGGGCATTCATGACATGAAGTTGTAGGAGTTCATAAGCAAAGAAAAGTGAGGCAGAAGAACAAACAATCCATGGAAGAAGAAGATTTTTTATCCCTGTTTTTTCACTTTTCTGTTGATTAATTGCTGACATGACTTACTCCAATGTTTTGAAAAGCATATTCTTGGATTGTTCCGACCTCCTCCAGATAATGTTTCATACAAATTGAGAAATAACTTTCGTTTCCCCCAATTTGAACTTGCGATCCTGATTTTACAGGATTCCCTCCGCTATCAACCCTCATGTTCATCGTCGCTTTACTGCCACAGTGGCAGATTGTTTTGATCTCAGTGAGCTCTTCTGCCCAAGCGAGTAGGTATTTGCTCCCCTCGAAAGGTTCTCCTATAAAATCAGAGCGGAGACCATAGCAAAGAGCGGCAATTCCGAGGTGTTTAGTGGTGGTGATAACTTGAGCGACTTGCGCTTTAGTTAAAAAATGCGCTTCATCGATTAAGATGCATCGGAGATTATCGAGACTATCTTTTTTTATTTCAACAAAATTGAATAGGTTGAAGTCTTTGTCAAATAAGATTGCTTCTTGTTTCAGCCCTATTCTAGAATAAATTGCCGGATCACCAAAACGATCATCAAAGTTTGGAGCAAAGAGGAGAGTTTCCATCCCTCTTTCCTTATAGTTGTGACTGGATTGAAGAAGAGTGGTACTCTTTCCTGCATTCATCGCTGAGAAGTAAAAGTATGTCTTTGCCATAAGCTTTTGCTCCAAATGGTTTCTCTTCAATTTACTCAAAGAGGATAAAAAAAATCCACACTTAACGACAAATTTCTCAAGTGTTATGGTCAAAGGATGAAAAAAAGATACCTGATCCCCTTTATTATCCTAACAATTGGTAGCTGTCTCTGTTTTGTGACACCCTCTCTTTATCGATTTAGGGAGTGGCTCCTTTTTCTTATTCTTTTTGGAATTACAGCAGTTTTTCAAATTTTTACTTCCAAACAAAAAAAAAGGGGGAGACATTCTCTCCTCGATGGGCTTCAAGAGGGAGTTATAATTCTAGATTGGGAAGGAAAAATCCTTGAAATGAATCAGAAGGGAAAGAAACTACTCCTTGGGATCTCCGTAGGAGAGCGTTTTTTTGATCACCCTTATATGAATGGACATGTGAATCTTTTTCAGATCCTAAAAGAAACCCGTTTAAATAGAACAGCGACAGTAAGTGGAGAAAAAAGTGTCGCAAATCTTGAACTTAGTATTCTCGAGCCGAGAAAACGGATTTTGGCAACCCTTATTGATCAATATCAACATTATCAAAAAGAACACCTTGGAAAAGATTTCGTTGCAAATGCTTCTCATGAGCTCCGCACCCCGATTACGATTATCAAAGGATTTGCTGAAACAATTTATGACCTCCCTGAAATTTCTGAAGTGATGCTCCAAGACTTTACTGAAAAAATTGTCCGTAACTGTGAAAGGATGGATAATTTAGTTAAAAACCTCCTCACCTTGGCTGATCTCGATTATCTCCCTAAAGCACATCTTCAAGAATGTGATCTTGTCGGACTTGTCGACAATTGTAGCCAAACCCTTTTAATCCTCTATCCTGAAATCCATATCGAATCCCTTCACAATCAAGAGGTGATCTCCATTGATGGAGATCCAGATCTTTTAGAGCTCGCCATAATGAATCTTCTAGAAAATGGGGTCAAGTATTCAAATGATGGAGCGCGGATTACCATAACTATTGAAGATCGCCCAGATATAGTTATTCTATCCATTGCTGATCGAGGAGTCGGGATTTCCGGTGATGATCTAGAAAATATTTTTGAGAGATTTTACACCATCAATAAATCTCACTCCCGACAATTGGGAGGTGCTGGACTTGGTCTTTCTATTGTAAAGACAATAGTCAACAAACACAATGCAGCAATTGGTGTGAATTCAAAGGAAGGGGAAGGAACGGTCTTTACCCTAAAGTTTGAAAAATCTACTGCACTTTCACTGTGATCTGAGTTTTTTCGTCCATGTGCTTTGCTGGCTTTTTCTCTGATGGTTCATATTTAAAATCTAAAAGCTCAAGAATTTGATTCCCCATCAATTGGTCTCCAATCATTTGTTCTAGTTGCGACTTCTTAATTGGAGAGAGACATTTTTTCTTAGCCGTTTCAAGTTCCTTTTTTTCTTCTTTGATAAACTTCTTTGTAAAATCTTTTCCAAAATAGAACTCTAAAAAAGTTTGGTTAGCATAATGATAATTCATAGGAGGGCGCTCACTAGTTTCAAAAGTAAACATTTCGCTAAAAGGGGGGTAGCCAATTTTATTTTCTAAATCGTAGGTGTGAGTTCCCCGTACCATCTTGTAGAAGATCTCTTGAAGCACGGGATCCTTAAAAATAAGCTGATGAAACTGCGTCGAGAGTTCCTCTTTTTTATACGCCTTAATAAGGGCTTTAATGATCTCTTTAGAAACATCTTTATCTTTCGGATAGAACTTAGCATGGCCATAAAGCTGCTTGACATATCCTCTAGCAACCTCTTCAAGGGCTGAGTATTTATGGGGCTCTTTAATTAAAGTACAAAGATTTAGTTTTCCTCTCTCCCAGCCCACCCTTTTTCCCCGAAAGTATTTTATCAGGGTTGTATTATCCTTTGTAGGTTCACTCTGTTGACTTCCCTTCTTCTTGATAAGGGTACGCTTATAAGCATATTCTTCTTTTTCATTCCGCGCTTCTCTTAGCCCCTTAAAGTAGGCAAGGTAAATTTGATTTTCTTTTTTTTGTGCAACCACCCCCTGAAATTGAGAGAGGGAGAAAAGTCCCAGGACGATAAGAATCATGATTACAAAAGGTAAAAGGTTCATTTTTCACCTCTAAGGGGAATCCCTTCGCTTGGGCGATTAACCCAAAACACATATTCCTCATCTTTATCCAGATTAGTCTTATCTATTCTTAGTGTAATTTTTATATAAGAGGGAGAGAAGTTAATTGCTTTATCCCAAAAAGGAAAAGTTCCAATGCCATTTGTAGCATTTGTCAAAAATTCCAAAGAAATATCATCCACGTTTTCTCTTAATATCGATGTCCTTTCATTGGGCTCCCCTATATTGAGTTTGAGGACAAAGTTCCTCCTTTCAAGAGAAAGGGACCCTTTCACCTGATCACAAAACTCAGGGTCAGGATCAATGCCATTGTCAAAAGTGATATAAAGCGTTTTTCTGTTGCCCCCAGATGTATAAAGTGTTCTTTTTGTCTCTCGTGGGTCCATAGGAATAATATTTGCAAAAATACGATCAAGACGTTGCTGCATTTCAACACGAGCCATGACGGTTTTTTCCATTTTCCCAATTTTTGTTTTGAGAAGGGTCTCTTGATAAAGAGAAGAAAAGATCACTCCAAGAACAATAGACATTATGGAAAAGCCAATCATCACTTCCATCAATGTAAAGGAATACTTTCGTGTTTTCATAGAATAAATATAAATGGAAGAGTCTTTATATACCAATCACGACAAATGAATAGGCAAATCGTCTTGAAGTTTTTGTCTCTGATGGAACTTAGAGAATGATGCTAACCACATGATGGTTAGCGAAATCGAAAGTTTTCTGTGGAGTGAAAAGATCAAGAAAAATTTGTAGATTAAACTTCTCTTTTTCTTCGTAAAGCAGTGAACCCTATCCATAAACTTAAGAGGACAAAGAAACCTAGAGAAAACCAATCATTGAGCCATCCTGGTTTACTAACAGGAATGAACTTTAAAACAGTAAAGAGAGCGACCAACACACCCATACATGCATTGCCAGCAACCAGCCCAGAACAAATAAGGATTCCTCTCTGTAGACTTTTATTGTCTTGGGTAAAGTATTCGGTGATTAGGTTGACAACTCCTCCTATCATTATGGCAGAATTTAGGGAGAGAGGGAGATAGAGACTGATTGCAAATGGGAGGACAGGAACCTTCATCAAGTGGACCATGAGTCCAAAGACGATTCCAATCATCACTAAAACCATCGGAAGTTCTTGCTGAATCACCCCTTTAGCAATCATTGCCATCAAAGTTGCTTGTGGGGCCGGAAGTCTCGTACTTCCAAAACCATAAGCATCATTGAGAAGATAGAGTGTAAAGCCAATAGCTGCAGCAGGGAGGATAAGGCCTATGATTTCAGCGATTTGTTGCGAACGGGGGCGGTTCCAAGGAGAACCCCTGTCTTTAAATCTTGGGATGTTGTCCCTGTCATGGGAATAGCGACATTTGCGACTGCTCCCGTGGTAATCGCTGCAATAAGGTGAATGCGGATCGGTCCATCCTAGTGCTAAAAAGATGATACAAGTGATAAGAAGTGTTGTAATCGTCATTCCTGAAACGGGGCTTGAAGAACTTCCAACAAGCCCAACCGTAATGGAGGTTACAGCCACGAAGAAAAACCCCAGGATGACAAGGAGAACAACAGTTAAGAGATTAAAATGAAAGCTGGGGATCAGCGGCACTGGTAGGTTCGCGGGGGGGTAGCTAGTTAAACTCTAAATAATGCGGCA
>CBEWFH010000059.1:0-7354 GCA_965555895.1 uncultured Simkaniaceae bacterium | reverse complement strand
CCGCATTATTTAGAGTTTAACTAGCTACCCCCCGCGAACCTACCAGTGCCGAGCAAGCAAAAATAAGGCTTTAGTAAACATCTAATAACAACCGTTTTTCTTTGCGGAGAGATTTGAGATAACTTTTGGGATCTTCGTTGCTGTGGGTTTCGATGATGGAGGTAAGGGCGGCGGTGACATCTTTTGCCATGTGACGGGCATCGCCACAGATGTAAATATGGGCGCCGGATGAAAGGAGTGGCCAGATTTCTTCCCCTTTATCTAGGAGAAGGTGCTGGACGTAGAGTTTTTCGGCTTGGTCACGAGAAAAGGCGAGGTCAAGGGTTAATAACCCTTTGTTTTTAAGGGCTTCAAGGTAAGATTCATAGTAGTAATCGGATGATTTATTTCTTTCGCCAAAGAAAAGCCAGTTTTTGCCAGTTGCATTTTGGGCTTCCCGTTCTTGGAGAAAAGCGCGGTAGGGGGCAACACCTGTTCCCGGGCCGATCATGATAATGGGCGTTGCGGGATCTGGAGGGAGGAGGAAGTGAGGGGTGGGGTGAAGATAGGCATGGATCGGAGTGGTGTGCATAATTGCTGTATCACAAAGGAAGTGGGAGGCGAGGCCTTGTCTTTCTTTTTTCCCGTGTTTATAGGTGAAGGTGCCAACGAGAAGGTCGACGCTGTTTGGGTTGACGGCAGGTGAGGATGCGATTGAGTAAAAACGGGGGAGGAGGGGAGCAAAGTAGGAGATGAGTTCTTGGAGGGGGAGCTTTGTGGGATGCATTTCGAAGAAATCAATGAGATCGTGGTTTGCAATAAAGTGGGTGCGGGCTTCTTTATTTTCTTCTTCGAGTAGTTTGGAATCGCCTACTTGCTTGAGAAGGGGGATAGGGATCCGAATGAGATTGGTTTTCGTTTTGAGGAAATGTTCAAGGGTCATCTCTCCTCCTGAGCGGGGATCAAGGAGCTCTTCGTTGCCACTTTTATCAAGGACTTCTAGGAGGGCATTGACATCATCAGGAGGGTTTTCTGGGAAAATGGCTACGGCATCCCCGGATCGGTAGGTGATATTGGAACGGGAAAGATCTAGGGTAACGTGATAGGTTTTTTTGGTAGAGCCCTTCTTATTAAGAAGGTAGCGCTCGGTGATTTTTGCGGGAAAGGGATTTTCTTTATTATATTCGGTCATTGACAAACGGTGTTTAGTTTCGTAAATGGAGGGGATGAAATTGTTTCTTGTTTTTGCATTATTTTTTCTTGTTTCGGGTTGTGCATCTAGTGGTTACAATCCTCATTATATCGTTTCTGATATACTTGATGAAGAGGGTTCCCCCTCAGGAGCAGCTCTCTGATTCCATTTCTTTTTAAGGACTGACATTTTCTTATTGGAAATTCCTCCAAGAAATTCAATCCCATTAAGGATGCGCGCGCGCGTTAGATCTTTTCCAAGGATCCCCACTGAATCAAAAAGGGGAGGTCCTTGATGCTTACCGGTAATCACTGCAAAAAGGATTGGCATGATCACTTTTTTGTGATTCATATCAAAAAAGGTCGCCATATCGCGTGAGGCTTGCTGGAAACCTTCCCGTCCCCAATCCTCTTTCTCCTCCATATGCCAAATCATACATTGCAAAATTTCAGCGGCGGTTTCTTTTTGGGATCCCTTTGGGGTGAGAAGTTCTTCGGTTAGAGGAATATGGTGAATAAAGAGGAACTGACAAAGTTCCATAAACTCAGCAAAGGTTTTAATTCGGGTATGAATAAGGGGTGTTATTTTCCCCATCCGCTCATCGGTAAAACCCCACTCTCTAATTTTGTTCCATAGCTCATTTTCAGGAATATTGTTGATGAGGTATTGTTGGTTGATCCAGTCGAGTTTTTTTACATCAAAGAATGCTCCCGAAACGCCCACACGATCGACTGAGAAGTCTTTGATAATTTCATCAAGGGAATAAATTTCCTTATCATCTGGCATGCTGTAACCCATCAGGGTTAAGAAATTAACAAAGGCATCGGGAAGGTAGCCACTCTCTTTGTAATAGAAAACCGAAGTAGGGTTCTTTCGTTTAGAAAGTTTTTTTCTATTAGCCCCAAGAAGAAGGGGCATATGCATAAACTGGGGCCTCTTCCATCCAAAAAGGTCATAAAGGAGGACATGTTTAGGGGTCGATGTCATCCATTCGTCACCACGAATGATATGGGTGATTTTCATCAGATAATCATCAACGACATTAGCTAAATGATAGGTAGGGAACCCATCTGACTTTAAAAGAATTTGATCATCAACATCACTCCAGGGGCAGGTGATTCGTCCTTTGGTCATATCTTCGTAAGTGCACTCTCCGGCAAGGGGAACTTTTAAGCGGACGACGTAAGATTGCCCATCTTTTTCTCGTTCGGCGATTTCTTTGGGGCTTAAGTTTCTGTAGCGACGATCATATCCTGAGCGTTGCCCTATTTTTGCGCTGAGCTCTCGCATTTCTTTGAGTTCTTCAGTTGTAGCAAAACACTTATAAGCGTTGCCGGCATCGAGAAGTTTTTGGCAGTATTCGCGATAAATCTCAGTCCGCTCCGATTGCCTATAAGGACCATAAAGACCGCCGATATCAGGACCTTCGTCCCACTGAATTCCCAGCCATTGAAGGGATTTAAAGATACTTTCTTCATATTCAGGGTGGGAGCGATTCTGATCTGTATCTTCGATTCGAAGGAGAAATTCCCCACCATAATGGCGAGCAAAAATTAAATTAAATAGAGCCATATAGGGTGTTCCTACATGGGGATCACCAGTTGGTGAAGGGGCGATGCGTGTACGTACTTCCATTGGTCTTTTTCACTAATTACAAAAAGTCAGATTTTACCTTTTTTTGTAATTAACCGCCAGCAGCAGCTCGCAGAGGTTCTTCTAGAAAGGCGGGTTCTTTTACCAGCAAGATCAAATCCTTCATAATGTTGAGAGATTCTTCGAGCTGGAGATCATTCTGGCCGTACCGTTCCATATTTTCTATATCGAACTCCTCTTTCTTCACCTCTTTTAAGAAACTTTGGTAGTTAAGATTTTTTTCGATACGGAAGTTTGAGTTTTTTCTGATGTTATCGAGATAAGGGGCATAAAGATCGACCTTTTCTTGCTGATCCTTTTTATACATGCGCATCATTTTTCCTCTGTGGAAAGGGTGAATATCGGAAAGATTATCGACATAATTGGGAGCGATTTCATCATTTTCAAGAGGGAATTTTGCAAAAGATTCTCCGATTTCAAGTTCAGTCAGCCCTCCAGGAACTTCGATATCTACTTTTGTTCCGGTTAGCTGGGGGCTTTTCCCTGATACGGTATAATAAAGGCCGCGGGTGACTTTGTATTCTCCTTGAGGATTCACCTTATTGACATTCCCCGATTCAAGTGTGAAGACTTGATAGGTTCCTTTTCCCCAAGTGTAGGGATCACCGACAAGGAGTGCCCGTCCATAATCTTGCAAGGTTTGGGCAACAATTTCTGCAGCAGAAGCGCTTCCCTTATTTGTTAAAACAACGAGGGGACCACCCCATGTCACTGAGCCATCAAAGTTACGGAGGTGTTGGATATTTCCAGCGCTAGCTTTAATCGAAACAACCACTCCCTTTTTAATAAAGAGACCGGTAACAGCAACCGCTTGTGGGAGGAGTCCTCCGGCATTTCCTCGAAGATCGAGGATCACACCTAAAAGTTCTTCATTCTTTTTAATCTCATCTAAAGCAGCTTTGATATCAGTTGCTGAGGAAAAGTTAGGGTCTTGATAAAAAGAGAAGAGGCGGATATGTGCAATTACCCCATTTCCAAAGGGGACTTTTTCTGTTTCAAAGCGGGTCTCTTTTAAAACAATTTCATCGCGGATTACTTCAATATCGAACTTTTCAGTTATTTTGTCTTTCCCTTCAACAATTTCACGAACAATTGTTAGTCCAACAGCAGTCCCTTTAGGGCCTCTTATTAAATCAACAGCTTCAATGATATCCATTCCTGCAATAGGTTCATGATTAACCGCGATAATTTTATCATTAGTTTTTAGATGGCCATCTCTAAGGGCTGGACCTCCTTCAAGAAGACGGACGAGGGTAAACCCTGTCAGATCATCTCGGAGTTGAGCTCCAATTCCGAAGAGTCGTTGTTGTACCTGGATCATAAATTGATTGGCTTCCTGAGGGGTAAAATAGACTGTATGAGAGTCAAGGGCGCTACTAAAGCTCTTCAAGAAATAGGCAAGCATCTGCTGTTTTTGGAATTTTTTCTTCCCACCCTGAAGGACTTCATCCTCACGGCTGGTTCGTCTTTTGGCAAGTCTTTGCATGAATTGGTCTTTTGAGTCGATTTCAAGCTGTTCAGCAGTTTCTAGCTGAAGGGCGCGGAGGGTGAGGAGCCGTTTTTCGAGCTCTTCCTCGTCTTTAGCCCACGTAATATCCTTAAAATCAGAGGCTTTCGCATTTTTAGGAACAGAGAGCTTAGCGATTTTCTTCTCGAGAGTATTCCGCCGTTTGATCGCTTGGATCATCACTTGATACTGCTCTTCATAGCGGTCAAAATTTTCTTTCTTGTAATCGCTCACAAAGGCCTCCAATAGCTCTGTATTAGCTTCTTCCCATAAGGAGGCTTCTGAGGCCAGAAGGTAGGTTTTAGTTGAATCTAGCTCGTCAAGATAATTTTTGAGGGCCCTAGCGGTGATTTCCGGGGTGAGCTCGTTAAATGTAACGTGACTTTTAAAAATCTCCTCGGCTTTTTTATGGGTGGTATTAGAGGTCAATTCAGGGGGTTTAGCCTCGGCTAAGGCTGAAAATGCAATAATTAAGACACTAAATATCAATCGTTTAAAAGTCATTTAAATTAACCCTTACTATCGGAGATTTTTCTGCATTTATCTTACAGCAAATCAAGGGTTTAAGTCTACCTCAAATCAAATATATTCTATATAGCTAAATATATTTTTTGCTTTAATCCTATCTAAATCAAAAATTTGTGAATATGTAAAGAGAAATAGATTGATTTCAACTCAATTTTTTGCAATAATAGTACATCTAAGACTAAGAAATATTAACAAAGTGTTAATAATTGATGTTTTTTGACGAACTATTGAAATAGCTCGTTTTGGGACCAAATCTTAGCAAGTATTTTGGATTGAGGAGAGATACAAACATGGATATGGATATTAACAACGGAGCTTTAGGCCAAAACCTAAATTCTCCAAGAAAAGTAGTTTCAATTACTGAAGCTGCACGTATCAATGGTGTAACGAGACAAGCAATTTATGTTGCGATTAAGCAAAACAAGCTTAAAGCAAGTAAAGACTCGACTCGTTGGACAATTGATTTAGACGACCTAGAAGAGTATCGTCGCAATAAGTATTCTAGAACTAAGTCTACTTTTGATGGCGAATTGCTCTTTAATAACGACAAGGGTTTTTACTCTGTCAATCAAGTTGCTAAGATGCTCGGCGTTCCTGCGCAGAAAATCTATTACACAACAAGAATTGGCGTTTTAAAAGCTGTTCGTAAAGGAGCCGCTTGGGTCATACACGTTGAAGATATTAAAGAGTATCAGGAGAAATACCTGAGTCGAAACTCTGAAATTGAAGCGATGTAATTGATTGCTAACTTAAACGATTCCAAAATAGATAGAGAGGTGAACCTTCTTTTTGGATTCGGATAAGGCTATGTTAGCCTCCACGATTAAAAAAAAATACTTTATAAATCTCAAGCTGTCATCAGCTTGAGATTTTTTTTGCTTAGATATTGTAGACATTTTAAGTTTGACAAGAGTTTCAATGTGAGTTGTTTGAGGGAACATATCAAAGGCTTGGACCTTATCTAGCGAGTAGCGTGGGCTTAATCTTTCTAGGTCATGGGCAAGAGTTGAAGGCATGCAAGAAAGATAGAGAATTTCTTTTGCTTTTAGGTAGGGGAGAACCTCTTTCGAAAGACCAGTTCTTGGAGGATTAACAATGATCAAATCAGAATGAAATGTTTTAAGGAGTTTTGGAAGGGCTTTTTCGACAGTTGAGTGGATGAAACGAACCCCATTGGAAGGGGGGAGAAGGGCTGAGTTGGCTTCGACACCGATGACTTCGTGCCCCATCTTTTCTAGGAGGGTGGAGGTACTCCCAGTGCCGCAGTAGAGGTCAAGGGTTTTTTTGGTCCTTGTCCGGCCCAGTCGAAGATCGTTTGATACATTATTTCTGCAACGGGGAGGTTGTTTTGCATAAACCCGTAAGGCGAGAAAGAGATCTTTCCAAGATGGCGTTCTTTTCCAGGAGATTTATAAGAGACACCTTCTGCAAAAGAAAATGGGATCAGTTTTTTAGGAAGTCTGGGGAAGGTGGAAAAGGCAAGGATCACTTGCTCTTTGTTTTTAAAGATGCGGAGAGAGGCCGATTTAATCCTTTTATTAGGGAGTGTTAGAAGCCCTTTTTTAGGTCTGCAAAAAAGGTAGGGCCCTCTGAAAAGAGAGGGCAAATAGAAGGCTCAATAAGGGTAGTGTTGTCATATCCTATATATCCCATTTTAAACCCCTCATTTTCAATTGCTAAGTTGAGGCGGATATGAGACGGTAGTTCCACCTTAAGGGAGGAACCTCATCGATGCGAAGGGGTTCTTGAACAAAGGTTTGTTTGACTTTTAGTTGCCCTTCATATGAAAGATGTTGGAGTTGGCATCCCCCACATTTTGTATAGTGGGGACATTTAGAAGCGACTCTATCTGGTCCGCTTTTGATGAGTTTTTCTATGGTAGCAATTTGAAAACTTTTTTTCTTTTGCGTAATCTTGATCGTAACCTCATCGCCAGGAGCGGAGAATGGAACAAAAGTTACAAAGCTATCTACGCGGGTGATGCCATTGCCGCCGAAGACGATTTTTTCAATTTGATTTGATTTTGAAGTCTTTGACAAGGAGCTGGATACTTGATTTGTTAAGGAATACATTAACGTGGGGAGTAAAGGCTAATTGAAGGTCGAGATTTTTTTTGGAAAGTCTGCTCCGATGCTCGCCGAGACCAAACCCAATCCCTTCAAGCATTATTTCGTTTTGCTCTAGATAGAGTTTTAAGTGGGTTTTCCCTACAACTTTTGGAGGCCAGGTTTGAGTAACGTCGGTATATAGGATGGGTGGTGGGTTTCCTGTTCCGTAGGGTTCGAGGAGTTGGATCGAATCAAGGAACTCAAAGGTGAGATCTTCAAATTGAACTCTTCCATCTAGGCGAAGTTTAGGGAGGAAGTCGTCATTGTTTAGGGTTTTGTTGGCTTGTTCTATGAACAGTTTTTTAAATTGAAGGATATTTTCTTCTTTAATCATTAGGCCGGCGGCATAGTCATGTCCTCCAAAATTTATGAGGAGGTCGCTATGCT
>CBEWFH010000058.1:0-7401 GCA_965555895.1 uncultured Simkaniaceae bacterium | reverse complement strand
GAGAGTACATTATTTATTATAATAAAGTGCCCCCCCGCGAAGCTACCAGTGCCGATGAGTAACATGACGCCCAGTTATTCAACAATTGAAAAGGTCTGCAAGAGAATGTCCTAGAGGAATATGGAGAGAACTTGCTAGAAGGAGCTCTTCTATCTTTTCGTGAACGGTGTCCAAGGAAGGAATAGGTCCTTTAATAGAGGAGAGAACCTCTTGTTTGTCTTTGTAAAAAAGGAGAGCGGGATCTCCTCCAACTCGTATCAGATGAAGGTCCCGATAGAAATAGAAGAGGTAAGAGAGGGCCTCTTCGGGATTTTCGATTTCAGGGAGTTCTTTACAGGTGGGTAGATCTTTTCTTAAGACTCTAAAGCCTATATGAAACATTTGCTCTGAAAGTTCATCTCCACCTTTTGTCTCTTGGGAGGAAAAGGAAACCTGAAAACAGCGTGAGGTAATGGTGGGTAGGAGGGCTTCTGGACGGGCAGTGAGGAGAATAATGGTTACTTCAGAAACAGGTTCTTCTAGAGTCTTTAAAAGGGCATTGGCGCTAGATGGGAGCATCCGATCAGCTTCATGAATAATAAAGACTTTGCGGCTTGCTTCAAAAGGAGGGAGATGGGTTTCTTCGATGAACTGTTTGATCACATGCATCGGATGATGGCGTCCTTTTCCTTCTGGATAAATGATACGGAGGTCAGGTGGATTTTTCTTTGTTGTGTTTAGCAGTGCACGGGCAAAAGTCTCCGCGATCTCCTCTTTCTTAGCTTCTTTTGGCCCACTAAAAAGGAGACAATGAGGAGTTTTTTCAAGGAGTTTTATAAGATTTTCTGGGAGCTTATCTACCTTATGCATAATGCAGATTTAATTTCAGCTATGGATTGTGTATAGACGGTATCGATATCTTGAGATGCATTGATGGTATGAAACCTTTCAGGCTCTTCTTGTGCAAGGGCTAAAAACCCTTCGCGAACTTTTGTATGAAATGAGAGATTTTCTCTTTCCAGCCGATCGTGAGCATTCTTTTTCTTTGCTCGCTCGAGCCCTATTTTGGGATCAAGATCAAGAAAGAGAGTTAAGTCTGGAACTAATCCGTCAGCTGCAGCTTTACATAGGGAGCGGATTAATTTGACGTCAAGATTGCGGGCTGTTCCTTGGTATGCAAGTGTTGAGTCATTAAACCGGTCACAAAGAACAATCTTTCCGTCATTAAGGGCGGGAAGAATCACCTCTTGAACATGTTGAGCTCTGTCAGCTAGATAGAGAAAGAGCTCACACTCCTTGAAGATAGGATTTTCATCTTGATGAAGGAGGATTTCGCGTATACCAGTCCCGAGATTGGTTCCTCCAGGTTCGAGTGTTTTAACTGCAGCATATCCCTTTGAAGTAAGCGTTTCATAAACGCGGTTGATCTGGGTGGTTTTACCTGCCCCTTCACCACCCTCAAAGGTTACAAAAAGTCCTCTACTTCTTTTCTTCAACTTTTATTTCTTCCTCCTCAAGGTGTTCGATTTTCTGCATTGCTATCAGGAGATCACTATTTTTAAGATTAACCACTTTAACCCCTTGTGTGGAGCGTCCCATAACTCGAATATCCTGCATGCTTAGGCGGATCGTATGTCCCGAACTAGCCATTAAAACAACGCTATCTTTATCACCTACAGAAAGGGCTCCAACAACTTGGCCATTTCGTTTGCTGGTAATAATTGAGCGAACTCCAACACCGCCACGATTGATATGTCTAAACTGGTCAACACTTGACCGTTTACCAAATCCATTTTCACACACAACAAGGACTGTTTCATGTCCTTTGACGACTTCACAGGAAACAACACGATCGCTTTCGTGCTTCAATCTGACACCACGAACACCACGAGCTACCCGTCCCATGGAACGGATTTGATCTTGATTAAATCGAACTGCCATCCCTTCACGAGTAAAGAGCATGACCTGATCTTCCGGTCTGACAATATGAGCTGCGATCACCTCATCGCCTTCGTCGATATTTATCGCATAAACTCCCTTACGACGAGGAGAGCTAAAGGATTCAAGGAGGGTCTTTTTCACAACACCCTGCTTTGTAGCTAAGAGGATAGCAGCATCTACTTCATCAAACTTTCTAACCCGAAGTTGTGCGGCAATTTGCTCACCCTCGCTAAGTCCCTCAAGAAGGTTAACCAGGGGTTTTCCTTTTGAGCGGCGTCCAGCTTCAGGGATCTGCCATACTTTGACCCAATAGACACGGCCAAAGTTTGTGAAGAACATAAGGGTATCATGGGTCGAGGCGACATAGATATCTTTGATCGAATCGGTCTCTTTTTTATGATCAAAGCCGATAATACCTTGGCCACCACGCCGTTGCTCCTTAAAGGTTCCAACAGGCATCCTCTTAATATAATCATCATTAGAGATCGTTAAAATTACAGGTTCGTCAGCAATAAGATCTTCCATTTGGAACTCTTCTTCTGCCGGAACAATCTGAGTTTTTCTCTCAGATTTATCAAATGCTTTAACTTCTTTAAGCTCATCCTTAATGATTCCTCGGACAAGTGTTTCACTAGCAAGAACGGCTCGATAATGAGCAATTTTTGCTTGCAGATCACCATATTCAGCTTCAATCTTCCCCTTTTCCATTCCAGTGAGTTGGTAGAGGCGAAGATCAAGGACTGCGTTAACTTGACGATCAGAGAATTCATACTTCTCGATTAATTTAACCTTTGCTTCATCACGATTGTCACTTCCACGGATAATCTTCACAACTTCATCAAGATGATCAAGAGCTCTGAGGTAACCTTCTAAAATGTGAGCACGAGCCTCTGCCTTATTAAGTTCGAAGCGGGTACGGGCACGGACAACATCAATCCGGTGATCAACCCAAGCAGCAATCATCTGCTTGACGTTCATGATCCGGGGTAGCCCCTTATCTAGCGCAAGCATATTGCAGCCAAAGGTGATCTGCATGTCGGTGAATTTATAAAGCTGGTTGATCACTACATCAGGAATTTCACCTTTCTTAAGATCAATAGCAACGCGCATCCCATCCTTATCCGATTCATCACGCATATCAAAAACGCCAGTAATGACTTTATTATTGATCAGATCGGCAATACGCTCAATAAGACGAGATTTATTAATGTTATAGGGAACTTCATCGATAATAATCCTCTGACGATCAGGATTACTTTTTACATCTTCAATATGGAGAGTTCCTCTTAAAGTGAGCTTTCCTCGCCCAGTGTGAAAAGCCTCTTTAATACCCCGATATCCACAAATCATTCCCCCTGTTGGGAAGTCGGGGGCTGGCATTACTTCCATAATTTCATCGATCGTCACCTTAGGATCATCGATGAAAAGTTCCGCTGCTCTGCAAAGCTCTGTTAAATTATGTGGAGGGATATTTGTTGCCATTCCAACAGCAATACCCGAAGAACCATTACATAAAAGATTCGGAAATTTTGCTGGGAAAACAGTGGGTTCTTTTTTCGTTTCATCGTAGTTCGGTATATATTCAACTGTATCTTTATCGAGGTCTTCCATGAGTGCCATCGATGGCTTTGTCAAACGGGCTTCAGTATACCGCATTGCAGCTGGCGGGTCGCCGTCAATCGAACCAAAGTTTCCTTGTCCTTGCACCATTGTGTAGCGCATCACCCAATCTTGCGCCATACGGACAAGGGTTGGATAGATCACTTGCTCACCATGAGGATGGTAATCCCCAGAAGTGTCACCACAAATTTTTGCACATTTTCGGTGTTTAGCGCCCGGACTCAAGTTTAGCTGCCGCATCGCAAATAAAATACGACGTTGCGAGGGTTTGAGCCCATCACGGACATCGGGAAGGGCGCGGGCAATAATGACCGACATGGAGTACCGAAGGTAACTTACCTTCATCTCCTCTTCCACACTCCGTGGGACAATTGTTTCTCCATCGAGGTAGGACATGATTTCTCCTATTATATATCTAAGTTTTTAACAGAAAGGGCGTGTGATTCAATAAAGGCGCGGCGTGGTGCGACTTCGTCTCCCATGAGCATTGTAAACATGTGGTCTGCAGTAACAGCATCAGGCAAGGTGACCTGAACAAGGGTTCTTTCAGCAGGATTCATTGTTGTGTCCCAAAGTTGGTCAGCGTTCATTTCACCCAGACCTTTATACCTTTGAATCTCAATTCCTTTTCTTCCGTTTACACGGAGGAATTCAATAAGCCCTTTTAGGGTATAAATAGGGGTTTCGACTCCATTTTCTTCAATAATATCGAGAAGCCTTCCTTCAGCTTTTACATATTGATTAAGAGCAAAGCTATAATTCGAGAGCTTTTCTTTTAAGGCTTTAAGCTTCCCTTCTTCGTAGAGCTCCATAAAAGAAAATGACTTAGGAACAAAGATTTTCATCTCTTCGGTTTGTTCTTCCTCTGGAATCGAAGCTAAGATTTCCTCATGCTCTTTCCTCTGATTCTCTTCATTCCTCTCTTTAAGCTCAGCAAACTCATTGTTCGAATAAACAAAAATTTGCTCACCCTTCAAGGTTACATGGTACCTGGGAAAGTGTCCTTCATCATTTTGTGCAGTTAAAAACTCTCTAAAGGGGATTCCCTTACGCTCAGTCGATGCAATCAGTTGTTCAACTTCTAAAATCGCATAGAGAAGATTTTTAACTTCATCTTTTTCAAGGGGTTGGTTATGGGAAGCGAGTTTCAGCGTAATGTCACTGATCCCTAAGTTAAGAAGGTACTCATCCATCTCTCTTTCTGAATGGATATAACGACTATTCTTTTTCCTAGAGACACGGTAAAGAGGTGGTTGTGCAATGTAAACATAGTTATTCTCAATGAGAGTAGGCATATGGCGGTAGAAGAAGGTCAAAAGGAGGGTCCGGATATGTGAACCATCCACATCGGCATCCGTCATGATAATGATTCTATGGTAGCGGAGCTTTTCAATGTTAAAATTGTCCTTTCCAATCCCGCAACCAAATGCAGAAACCATTGTTCCGACTTCTTGGTTTTGGAGAACCTTCTGAAGCCTTGCCTTTTCAACGTTAAGGATTTTACCACGGATCGGTAAAATTGCCTGAAAACGGCGGTCTCGTCCTAGTTTAGCAGAACCTCCCGCAGAGTCTCCCTCTACGATATAGATTTCACATTTTGTCGGATCGCTTTCTTGGCAATCACTAAGCTTTCCAGGAAGGCGTCCACCATCAAGGGCAGTCTTTCTAAGTGTAAGTTCGCGTGCCTTTTTGGCAGCTTCCCTCGCTTGAGCAGCTAAAATCGCTTTATCAACGATCATCCGTGCAGTCTGGGGATTTTCAGCTAGGAAAGTTGAAAACTCTTCTCCAACAACCTGCTGAACAACAGAAGCTACTTCACTATTTCCAAGCTTCTGCTTCGTTTGTCCTTCAAACTGAGGGTTGGCAATTTTAATCGAAAGAACAGTAGTAAGTCCCTCTCTCATATCTTCACCGGTAACAGAGACTTTGGCGTTCCTTAGAAGGTTGTTGTTTTTTATATATGTATTGAGTGAGCGAGTGAGTGCTGCTGAAAAACCGGAAACATGAGTTCCTCCATTGCGAGTGGAGATATTATTAACATATGAATAAATCGATTCGGTGTAGGTACCATTCCACTGCATGGCAAGCTCAAATTCAAGGGGACCATCATGGAGTTCTTTTCCACCTGTAATGTAAATCGGCTTTTCGAAAAGTGCTGTCTTATTTTCATTCAGATAAGTAACAAAAGCAGAGATTCCACCTTCATATTTGAACTCCACATCTTCTTTATCTACATCTCGCTCATCCTTAAACAGGATCTTAATTCCTCGGTTTAGGAAAGCAAGCTCTCTCAGGCGATTCAGAAGAATTCCATAATCAAATTCTAGTACGTTAAAAATCTGATCATCTGGAACAAAATGGACCTTTGTCCCCCTCTTATTAGTATCTCCAATGACCTTTAGAGCCTCAGATACTTTTCCACGAGAGAAGTTAATCTCATGGTGTTTCCCATCTTTATAAACATCGACTTGAAGATTCTTCGATAGAGCATTGACACAACTAATCCCAACACCATGAAGGCCACCTGAAACCTTATAAGAGTTCTTATCGAACTTTCCACCGGCATGAAGGATTGTCATAACGACTTCGATAGCAGAAACATCACGCCCTTGCTTTTTCGATTCCTTCTCATGTTTCTCTATTGGGATTCCTCGACCATCATCTTCGACAGTGACAGAATTATCCTCATTAATGGTCACCTGAATCAATGTGCAATATCCAGCCATTGCTTCATCAATACAGTTATCCACAACCTCGTAAACGAGTTGATGGAGACCATTCACCGCTGTATCACCAATATACATCCCTGGTCTTTCACGAACTGCTTGAAGACCTTCTAGGACAGTGATCGAGCTTGCAGTATAGTCCTGCTGGCTAGGATCTTTATCTTTTGTCATTGTCATAATTTCCTATTGCTTTTTATCCAATTTTAAAAAAGATGTTCTGAAATTTTACCTTCGGAAATCTCTCTCGAAACAGTGCTATTAGGCGGTGTTTCTCATGCTCCACGAGCAAACTTAAAAGGGTTGAATTTTTTACTAGTACTTTAAGAATTCCTTCATTAAAGCTTACAGCGCGGGACCTTTTCCCGATCCGCTCCCCAACGATTTCTGGCCATGCCTCTAAAATTAAAAAGGGTTGGTCACTAAACTTTCCAGAAAGGTCTGATAAAATTTCGGGTAGAAGATCACCAATTTTCTTTCCCGTTGGCACTATGCCATCATAATATTTTGGTGTTCGTTTCATTGTCAATTAATACCAGCTACCTCTTTTACACTATAGGAAATATGGTTCAAAAGCGCAAGCTTATTATGCCACAAAACATGATAAAATTGGAGTGCTTATTTTGTTGCTAGTAAATATTTAATTTTCTAGAATTCACTCTTTAACTGGAGTTATTTATGGTCAAAAAAACAATCGTAATTTGCCCATGAAGTAGCTCCAAAAGAGCCCCCTCCAATCACTTCCTCTGCACGTGGGTGCCCCACCTGCTGGGGCGGTTATTTCTCAGAAGAATTCCTCTATTTTAAATGGCGGATTAACTCCCTTATCTACACAGCTATGCTCACTTTTCAAGACGATACTTTTACAACAGGTATTACGACTTCAAGCATGACTCGAGCAGAATATATCGATTTTAAGTATGAACCAGGTTTCCGTTTTGGGTTTGGAAGCGACCTTCCCTATGATGGCTGGGATCTATCGGTTTATTGGACTTTATTATTATACCCATTCTTCAACATCTGTTACAACAAGCCGGGAAGCCGAACGCTTGATTACCCTTTTTGCAACTGATAACGGTGATGGTGATCTTCCCCCGTTTTTGTAGACACTCCTAACATAGACTATTCTCATATTTTT
>CBEWFH010000057.1:0-7403 GCA_965555895.1 uncultured Simkaniaceae bacterium | reverse complement strand
GGATTCAAATAACCTAGATAAAGAAAAGAGAGTACATTATTTATTATAATAAAGTACCCCCCCGCGAACCTACCAGTGCCGTTTAATCGATCTCTGAAAAAAAATCATCCCGTTTGCAACACGCCCACTCTCGAAAAAAAATCTAGCTTTGCTTTCCTAAAGGCTCAGGCGAATTAATCACCCCATCCTTTACAAAGGTTTTGACTTGCAGAGATATTGCTAATATATCTCTATAACACTTAAACTTTGTCAAAAGGATAACGCATGAAAAAATACTTCATTACGGGTCTCGTGATCCTCCTTCCCTTGGCAGTCACAATTGCCATTGTTGTTTTCACTGTCAATTTCTTGACAAAGCCCTTTTTTGGGATCGTTTCAAGCTTTTTGCAAGACTTTGGGATCTTCAGCAAGGGATTTTTCTTCCTTTCTCATCAACAAGTGGTCCTGTATGGAAGCAAAATCCTCATATTGATCTGCCTTTTTGTTTTCACTCTTTTTCTGGGAATGATCGCGCGGTGGTTTTTCTTCAAATCCCTTCTTACTCTTAGTGATAAAGTACTCCATAGAATACCCCTTATCAATACGGTCTATAAGACAACCCAGGAGATCATCAAGACGATCTTCGTGACTGACAAAAGCTCCTTTAAGCAAGTTGTTATGGTTCCCTTTCCCAAGCCAGGAACCTATGTGATGGGCCTTGTTTCTAGAGAATCTCCTAAAGCTTGTTCAGATAAAGCTGGAAGTGAACTCTTTTCCGTCCTTATTCCTACAACCCCTAATCCAACAACGGGCTTTCTTCTCATGTATAAGAAAGAAGATATGCTCTTTCTCGATCTGAAGCCAGAGCAAGCGATTAAATATATCGTCTCTTGCGGTGTGATTACTCCTGAACATGAGCAAAAAATAGCAACCGAAACGACATGAAAAAAACCTTTCTTGCCGGACTTGCTACCCTCCTTCCCATAGCGGTCACTTTCTTTATTATCCTCTTTGTCGTTGATTTTCTTACGGCACCCTTTGTGGGAATTGTAGAAGATCTCATTACAAAATATGGATCCACCGAACTTGTCGAACAGCACAAATATCTCCTCTTATTTATCAGCCGCATTATTGTCCTAATTTTCTTCCTTATTCTCGTCATGGTACTTGGGGTGCTAGGACGAAAAATCGTTTTCTCTTGGTTTATCACATTAACCCATCGGATCTTCTATAAAATCCCCATCATTAAATCAATTTATCGAATCACCCGCGAGATCAGTAATAATATTTTTACCGGAGAAAAAAAGGACCTCTTTAAAGGGACCGTAAGCGTCCCCTTCCCTAGTGAGAAAACGCGTGCATTAGGCCTCTTATCAGGGGCCCCTCCAGCCGAAATTGCAAGTAAGAAAAAAAACCTTCAAGCCGTATTTGTTCCGACCTCTCCCCACCCAATTTCAGGCTTTCTAATGATGTATGATGATAGTGAGGTAGAGAGAACTGATATTACAACCGAAGACCTCTTTAAATTCCTCCTTTCCTGTGGAATGTATCACCCTAGCGAGGAGAAAAAATGAGTCGGGATGTCCGCGTGACATTTTTTCAGGTGAAAAGTGATGGAGAAAAACGAGAGAGGATTATCCGCCTCGCCGAAGAATATTTTGAAAAAAAAGAGCCGCTCCTTATCCACCTTCCCCATCAAAAAGCCCTTGAATATGTCGATCTCCTTCTATGGAGATCCCCTAAAGATAGCTTCCTCCCCCACTTGATAAAAGACGAGCCCTGCAAAGATTTTATTATCCTCACAACCTCGGGGAAAAACCCCAATAGTGCGCGGAGCATTTTGAACCTCTGCCCGACCCCCATTGACAACCAAAATCTTTCATTTATAAAAATTTATGAGCTTGAAGACCTCTCCTCTACCCATAAAAATAATTCTGCTAGTGAGCACTACAAAGCCTATAAAAATGTCGGCTGCGCCATTATTACAATATAATGGCTTGAAAATATCTCTTTCCTCAGATATACTGCTCACTTACATGGAGTAAAGTTATGACCAGAATTAGTAAAAAAGATCGATTAAAAAGATGTCCCCGCAAGCCAAGCTACGGATCAATTAAGACAGGTCCTCTTAAGGATAACCTCCCCAAAGGGTTTAGAGAACATTTAAATGTTTTCACTGGGGAAAACAAACAATCGATATTTATTCCCAAGATTAAATAGGAGCATACAATGTCACAACACCCGAGTTACGGAAAATCGAATAAAGGGGGCAAGAAGCGAAACGTTCTGAAACGTTTTGAGCGGATTGATGTCCTTAGAAAACTTGGCCGATGGAAAAGTGGAGAAAATAAAAAGGCCACTGGCCTTCCAAAGACTCCTACCATGCAGTGAACGTTCATACTATAAATAGCCAGAGCGCTCTCACAATTCTCCCTGAGAATGTAGAGCGCTTAGTAAAATCGTTTCTAAAGTGGAAAAATATCCACACAGACGAAGTCACTATTCACTTTATTGACAAAGAAGAGATCACTCGCCTCCACGACGAACATTTTCAAGACCCCACACATACAGATTGTATTTCATTTCCCATTGACTCTCCTGAAGAAGAAGGGAGTGGGTATTTCGTTTTGGGTGAAATTTTTATTTGCCCAGAAGTCGGGATAGAATATGCCAAAAAAAATGGGGATGACCCCTACCGCGAAGTCTCCCTCTATCTCATCCATGGACTCCTTCATCTCCTAGGTTTTGATGATCAAGATGAAGAAAGTCTTTCAATAATGCGTGCCCAAGAAACTTCTGCTATGATATCTTTGGAAAAGAATAAGGAATTACTCCATGCATAAGAAAATCGCTACTCTTATTTTACTAGTTCCAGCTCTCCTTTTTGGTGGATCAGAATCAGAAAATGAGTTTTTTCGCGCCTGTTTAAATGGTGAAATGGACAGAGTGATCGAACTCTATAATAAAGATGGACTCAGGCTAACATTTGCACGAGACAAGGATGCAAATACTCCTCTTCATCTCGCCTGCTGCTCAAAAAAAGGGGGAAATAAGAAAGAGATTATCGATTTCTTAATCTCTAATGGAGTCGATGTCAATGCTGTTAATGAACATGGTTCCACCCCTCTTACCATTGCAGTTTCTAATGGAAACTACGAAGCCACCGAGCTCCTTCTTAATGCAAAAGGGATCAAAGTTAACAAAGCTCTAAACCAAAACTTTACCCCTCTCCATATTGCCGTGGTCAATCAATTTATCCCCCTCATGAAGCTCCTTTTGAATCATCCAGAGACAAATCCAAACTTTGGAACAACAGATGGAGCAACCCCCTTACATTTTGCCGCAATGATGGGTCTCACTGAAGAGTCAATACTCTTGATCTATGATCCCCGCACCGATCTCAACGCACCCCAACATGACCACATTTACTCTGGAGCAACACCCCTTCATTTTGCCGCATTGCAAGC
The DNA here is from genome assembly GCA_965555895.1 of uncultured Simkaniaceae bacterium. GTDB lineage: Bacteria > Chlamydiota > Chlamydiia > Chlamydiales > Simkaniaceae > Neptunichlamydia. Next base: position 3,957 of record CBEWFH010000057.1, on the reverse strand, counting down.
GCAAGTAGATATTGTCGAATACCTTTTGAAAAGCAAGCGGGCTATAATTAATGCCGTCCTTGATAGGGGAGACTACGAAGGATTTACTCCCCTCCATTTTGCCGTGATGAATCCAGACACTTCCAATGTCTTTTCCACGGTAAAACTTCTCTTAAATGCGGGCGCCAGCCCAAAAACGAAATGCAAAGCAGGAAAAAGCCCCATTGAATTCACCTCTGTGAAAATTATCCAATCGCTCCTGAAAAATCCCAAGCAAAACTATGAGTTAGATTCAAGATGATCTTAAATAATTTCCTCCTTCCTCTTATTTTCCTCATTGGTGCGAGCTCTATCACTGCGCTCACGAAGGCGTTGCAGATCTTAGGACGGATTCAAAGTAAAAAAGAGTTTAAGAAAAAGCCCCACTTTTTCTTTGCCTATACTTTCATCAAAAAGCTATTTTTAAATGATCCATGGGATAATCTTTTTTATCTCTTAAGTTTCACTAAACACCTCCTTCGCCTCCTTTATTCTACCACCTTTTTCCTCTATTTATTGTCCCTTTTCTTAAAGGCAAATGTTGGGGAAGGAGATCCTCTCTACTTTACCTTTTCAATAGTCATTCTTTGCATTGCAATTGTTGTTGCAGTCGGCCTCTTTTTCGATTTCTTTTTCCGCTTTGTTGTGAGCTTTAATCCCCCATTCCTCCTCCGAATCGTTACTCCTGCAACCACCTTTTTTCTCTTTCTTTTTTCACCGATTACTTTTCTCTTCTTAAAGGCACAAAAAGGCCTTTTCCATGAAAAAAAAGTGAGTCCCCATGGATATTCTCGAGCACGGGTCAAAGATAAGATCTTAGAATTGGTCTATGAATCTGAACTCACCCATTACTTAGAGCCCTTTGACCAGAGAATCATATGCTCAGTTGCCTCTATTCGGGATCGGATAGCAAGAGAAATAATGGTTCCTCGAATTGATATCTTTACCCTCTCGATTAATCAAACCATCCATGAAGCTGCCCAGAAATTTGTATCAGAGGGGTATAGTCGGATCCCAGTTTATAAAGATAATGCCGATGCAATCATCGGGTTCCTCCTCTACAAAGATGTGATGGGTTACTACCTAAATAGTATCGAAAAAAATGATCCCTCTCTTCTTGAAACCCCTCTTGAAAAATTGATAAAACCGGTCCTTTATTCACCAGAGACAAAAAAAATCTCTCTCCTCCTACAAGAATTCCGCAATAAGCAAATCCACCTTGCTATCGTTGTTAATGAGTATGGAGGAACTGAAGGAATTGTCACGATTGAGGATATCCTGGAAGAACTTGTCGGAGAAATTGCAGATGAGTTTGATAGTATTGAGGAAGAACAACTCTATACCCCTCATCCAGATGGAGGTTGGACTGTCGATGGAAAAATGACTATTCTTGATATCGAAAAGGAGACGGGTATTATTATCCCTAGTAGTCCTGAATATGATACCATCGGAGGCTACATCTTTCACCGGGCAGGAACCATTCCCTCTATGGGATGGAAAATTCATAATGATAATTTTGATCTAGAAGTGATTGACTCCAGTGAAAGGGTCATCGAGAAAGTTCTTATTATCCCCTGTAAATTTTGAAAAACAATTAATTTTGTGTTACCGTTGGTCAAGAAATCTAACCTTATGGGATCTATGCGCCGTTCAATCAGTTACTCCGAGCCAAAAGTTGCCCTTGCCGGCGAAACTAGAACATGGAAATTCATCTATACCCCTGCAGGAGATCTCCCTAAAGGAGCTCGCCTAAAATTTGATCTTGGCTCTAAAGGACGAGACTTTGACTGGGAGCTTCCTCAAACCAATCTTAAAAGTAAAAAAAATCTCATTTGGATGGAAATCCCTAGCAAAAAAGGGATTGGAGCCATGGAAGTGACTACTCCTGATACCTCTCTTCCTCAGTTTGAGTTTACCCTACCTGGTGAAGTTAAAGCTGGAGAAGAGATCAGCATTCATTTAGGAACACCTGGCACAGGAGATGAAAAGAAAGGAACACGTGCCCAATCACATACTTTCCGCCGCCGCCCCTTTAGTCTCTATATTGATCCCAAGGGGAAGGGCGAATATAAAGAAAATGAAACATTCCATATCGATGTCAAAGGAAACGAGCTTCACTCAATCCGAATCATTGTCCCCTCTGTCGTCAATAAAAACCAACGGTTTGACGTGATTGTCCGCTTCGAAGATCAATATGGCAATCTCACGGGTAATGCTCCTGAAGGAACCCTTATTGAATTTTCCTACGAACGTCTTCGTGAAAATATCAATTGGAAACTCTTTGTCCCTGAAACAGGTTTTATCAACCTTCCTAACCTCTACTTCAATGAGCCTGGGATTTATAAGATCCTTTTAAAAAACCTTGCGACCAGTGAAACATTCAACTCTTCTCCTATTAAATGCTTTGCAGAAACCAAACGTCAGCTTTACTGGGGAAAGTTTCATGGGGAATTGATCCTCTACGATGCTGGACAAAATATCGAATCGTGCCTTCGCTATATTCGTGATGAAGATGCCCTCCAATTCTTTAGTACATCATCTTTTGAAAGTGAAGGAGAAACCTCTGCCGATGTGTGGAAAGGGATCGGTGCCCATATTGCCGAGTTTAATGAAAATGATCGCTTCACAACCTTTTTAGGGATGCAATGGTTAGGAACTCCCGGTGAAGAAGGGCTCCGACAAATCATCTACACGAAAGACTCAAAACCAATCCTCCGTAAAAATGAGAGTAAAGCGAATCACCTCAAAAAGATTTATAATAGCCATACCCCAAAAGATTTTATCTCGATCCCTACCTTTACCATGGGATCTGAGACCTTTTACGACTTTGAAAATTTCACCCCCGAATACGAAAAAGTCGTTGAAATCTATAATGCTTGGGGATCATCTGAGTGTACCAAATCTGAAGGGAATCTCCGCCCCATCTCTTCTAAATCAAAAAATGGGGTGAAAGAAAAGCCGGAAGGATCGATTCGTAAGGCCTTAAATAGAAATCTCCGCTTCGGGTTCGTCGCAGGAGGACTTGATGACCGTGGAATCTTCCGAAACTTCTTTGACTCTGATCAAGTGCAGTACTCTCCAGGACTCACAGCAGTCCTTTCCCCCACCCATTCTCGCGATAGCATTTTACAAGCACTGAATAAAAAATCCTGCTACGCAACGACCGGTCCCCGCATCATCGCTGGGCTAGAAATTGCTGGTATGCCCATGGGATCAGAACTAAACACTGCATCAAAACCTGGCCTGGCCTATAATAGACATATCACCGGCTACGCTGTTGGAACTGCTTCCATCAAGGAAGTCCTCATCATCAGAAATGGAAAACCCTTCCATACCTTTAACCCCAAAGATGATAGCTATGAATTTGCTTTCGATGATGAAGAACCTCTGGAAAAAACTGTCCTGAAATCAAAAGGAGATCGCCCTCCCTTTGCCTACTATTATATGCGAGTGCTGCAGGAAGATGGGCACATAGCCTGGACCTCCCCTATTTGGGTCGATCTTGGAGGCACTTTACCTGCAATCCCTGAAAAGAAAAAGAAATGATCTTCACCTTTCTCTTTGCCCTTGCACTCATCCTTCTCTCTGCCCTATTCCTAGGACTAGGACGACTACTAAAGTCAAAAAATCCCCTAGGATGCAAAAGGTGTGGAAATCCTGAAAAAAAAGAGTGTTCTCTCTGCGATAAGAATCAAGATAATAACAATTCTAGTTGAATCTTAAAAAGCCCCATATTGTTTGCGCAATATTGAACGAATATATCGAAATCTTGACCCTCTCGGTCAAGATTTCTCATCAGAATGTTTCTCGTAGTCGCATCAATTGTTAAGATAGATTTTTCTAGATCATTCTAGCAGAGCCAAAAAGCATACTGCGTTGGATTTTCGAGGTATAACCGAATGTTGTGTCTGAGAATAAATGAGCGTATCCTTGGAAAGT
>CBEWFH010000056.1:0-7503 GCA_965555895.1 uncultured Simkaniaceae bacterium | reverse complement strand
CGAGATGTCTCCTTGTGACTGGAGTTCAGACGTGTGCTCTTCGATCTAGCTGAACTTTATCTTTTTTCTCGATAAGGATTTTGCTAGCATAGGTATTTGCTTCTTCAAGGAGCTTGCGAACTTCTGCATCGATTTGCTTTGCTGTCTCTTCGGAGTAATTCTTAGAGCTTTGCCCAGGCATCATATAGCTTCCCTCTTCACCTCTTTCGTCGTAATCAACGGGACCGAGAGAGTCATTCATTCCCCATTGGCAGACCATACTACGCGCAAGTTTGGTTGCTTGAGAGATATCCATTTGAGCGCCACTTGAAATGTCGCCAACAAACTGACCTTCGGCAACGCGCCCTCCCATAAGAACAGCGAGGCGATCGATGAGTTCTTTGCGCCAGTAGCTTGTTCTATTCTTTTCGGGAACAAAATGGGTAGCTCCAAGAGAAAACCCTCTTGGGATAATGGTTACTTTTTCAACAGGATCCCCTTTAGCAACTGAAAGACCAACAATAGCATGTCCCGATTCGTGGAAAGCTGTGTGTTCTTTTTCTTTTTGATCGAGCTCAAGACTTCTTCGCTCTTTACCATATTTTACTTTGTCACAAGCTTCTAAAGTATCAGATTGGGTGACAGCTGAGCGTCCTTTACGGGCGGCGAGTAGGGCTGATTCATTGAGGATATTCATAAGGTCAGCACCTGATGATCCTGGTGTTGCTCTTGCAACACCCATCAAATCAACGTCAGCATCTAGTTTGATCTTACGGGCATGAACCTTTAGGATATCAAAACGTCCTTTAATATCGGGAAGATCAAGGATGACAGTCCTGTCAAAACGGCCAGGTCTTAAGAGGGCTTTATCGAGAACATCGGGACGGTTGGTTGCAGCCATTAAGATAACCCCTTCATTGGTATCAAAACCATCCATCTCTACAAGGAGTTGGTTGAGCGTTTGCTCTCTTTCGTCATGTCCACCACCAATTCCGGCGCCACGATGACGGCCAACGGCATCAATCTCATCGATAAAGACAATACAGGGAGCGCTTTTCTTAGCTTGACCAAAGAGATCGCGGATACGGCTCGCACCGACACCTACAAACATCTCTACGAAATCAGAACCTGAAATCGAAAAGAAGGGACGATCAGCTTCACCAGCTACCGCTTTTGCAATCAAAGTTTTTCCTGTTCCTGGAGGACCTATCAATAGAACTCCTTTTGGGATCCGAGCACCGAGTACTGTAAATTTAGAGGGGTCTTTCAAAAAGTCGACCACTTCTTGGAGTTCATCTTTCGCTTCAACAACCCCTGCAACATCTTTAAAAGTCACCTTATGCAAACTCTTATTAAGCATTTTTGCAGGAGATTTCCCAAAATTCATTGCTCCACCAGAACCCATCCCTTTCATTTGACGTGCAAAGACAAAGTATAGGATGAGGAAGATGATCAATATTGGGAAGATCGTGAGGAAGATATAACTTAAATAGTTAGGGGAGGGCTCTTGGCTCTTAAAGGTCTTTTCAAGGACTAGATTTCGAGGTTGATCAGGTGCCTTATAAAGGGTCCCCTTGTTCTCGCCAAATGCTTCCCACTCTTTTCTACTTTGGGCAAACCAAAGGCTAAACGCCTCAGAATTTTCCCTTTCAAGGGCTTTTGTTGAAAGCTCTTTATTATTAAAGAACCAAGTCACGTCAGCTACACCTTGCCGAGCTTTAGTCAGTTGCGCTTCATTTTCATCTAGCGTGATAAAGGTCTGATTATATTGATTAAGACTTACTTGATAATTGCGAACACTACGAAGCCCTAGAAGGGTTGCGTGATTATCTGTCTTAAGAAGCTCAAGGGTAATTTGATTCAGTGTAATGAGCCCCGATTGGTAAGCTGCTAAGGACTCCTCAGGAGTAGCCTTTCCTTTTAGTGCATCTCCAACCTTTGATTCTGCGGCGCGTAGCTCTTGCTTCATCGCCTCATTTCCAATGCCGAGGGAGGGAGATTTATAACTTTGAATCAGCTTTTCAACGTTCTCCCCAAAGGATCGAACGGAGCTCGCTGTTGGACTTGCTGAAACTGAGCGGTATTCCCTTTGTAAATCGGTTAAGCTCAACTCTCTTTTTGGGGGAAGTGAGTGAACCACTACGCTACTTTTCCGCTCTTGTGTATCATAAAAAGGGCTAAGAACATTAAATCCCCCCTTAGGAAGGGGGGTACCACTGAGTACTAGGAACATTTCAACTGATTGCCCGACCTTTTCTTGAAGGGATAAAAGATTGTTTGCAATATCCTGTTTTCCTTCAGTCAATCTATGATTTTCATCGAGAAGTTCTAGAAAGCGGAAGCGTGCTTTTGATTCATCAGTTAGCCTGTCTTTGAATTTACCTGTAAAGGTCACTAGGTTATCGTTTTGGGCTACTTTTTTACTTTCATCTTTTTGGATAAGATCGAGATTGACCAAATGCTCCACTTGGTGGCTAAAAGAAACCTTTCCCCCTTTTTCACTCGACAGATTTTGAACTGTCAGGATGATTAAAACGGCGGCTAAAAGAAAAAGTAAGAACCCTCCAGGAAACCGCTTCCTGGGCTCTTGTTGCTTATCAGGCTGATCCATCCGCTTCTTTATTGTATTCTTTAATGACCGAAAGTTCTTCTTCGACCCTTTAATTTTTTCTATTACTGACATGGAATTTCCTTAGCAACCCAAAAAGTTAATCTTTGCACCAAATTCTTCGGGCTTAAAGCCCTAGCAATTGATACATTTTAAAAGATTTCTCTTTTTCTGAATAGCATTACTTAAGTGACTGCATGTAAACCTCTTCCGGTTAAGCAATCACTAATAACTCCATTTCCTTTTATAAAAACAGGGGCTTTATCATAAAAAAACGAAGGAACTTGGTTTGACCCATACCACTTTTTCATCTTCTTTTTAATGAGTGGCTCAAGCTCTGAAATTTTCTTGATTCGATACTCCCCTTTCGGGGTTTTGACCTCTCCTTGCCAAAAATTTTTCCAATTTCCCTGTTCTCCTTTTTTCCAAATTTGTGGATTTTGAAAAAAATCGGGAAATTTCTCTTTATATATAAAGAGGTGGGAGCGGCTAAGCTGAAATGTATAGGGAGTCGCATGAATCAGGCGGGAAGAGCGTCCCTCTTTAATGAGTTTTAGTAAAACCTCCAATGCATCATGGGTAAAAGGGGCCATTTCTTTTAAAAAATATTTCAACTCCAAAGGATGAAATCCCAAACTTAGATCGAGATATGATCCAAATGGGCCAGAAGTTAAAGATTTTTTGATCTCTTTTCCTTTTTCATCAAAATAGAGGGAAAGTTCCTGAAAAAGCGTCCCTATGCGGGCAAAATTCCCCTCCATTTTCTTTCCAAAAATCTTTTCAAGCTCAGGAAAAAGCTCTTCTCGCATCCGAGAGCGGAGAAAACGGGGATCTTTGTTAGTCGAGTCCTCAAAATAGTGAACCCGCCTTCTCTTAAGATAAGAGTATAGCTTCTCTTTACTTAAGGGGAGAAGGGGACGCCAAAAGGGTAGATCGCCTAACATCCGCTCAGGATATAACCCTCCAAGCCCCTTAAGACCAGATCCTTCTGCTATCCTTTTAAAAACAGTTTCTGCTTGATCTTCTCTGTGATGAGCCAAAAGAAGCGCTTGAAAATGGTGCTCCTTGTGAAGGGCTGAAAAAAAAGCAAGCCGCTCCTCGCGGGCACGATTTTCTAAATCGCTCCCATCCATTTTCTCCAAACGAAGAAGGTGAAAGGGAAGGTTTAGATGTTTTGCGATTTTTTCGAGAGTCTTTGCCTCCTTTTGACTCTCCATCCGCCATCCATGATCAACATGGGTAATGTGGAGTGAAAAATCTAAGTCTTCTTTTGCCTCCATCAAAAGATGGAGAAGAGCCATTGAATCGGGACCACCGGAGAGGGCTAAAAGGAGCTTTGCTCCTTTTTCCATTCTTAGGATGAGAAACTCTTTGACAATACGGGTTTGCATCAATGTATCCAGAAAAAAGGAATCAGGATACACTAAGAGGGATTTTTTTGTGAATAATGGTAAGCAATGCCCCTCCTTTGGCGCTACCTTCTTCGTAGCTACTTCCAGGTCTTTTTACTCTGTGTCGGTGGATTTATTTCAATCCTCCTTGTTACCCGCATTCAAGAAATCGCCCGCCTTGTTGCCCTAAATTCCCAGTTTGGAAAAATTTACCTCTTTACCCTCTTTCAAATCCCTTATATCTTGCCGATTGCAATTCCCATATCTGGGCTAATTTCTGCGATTCTTTTGCTCCAGCGCCTCTCCCACACCCAAGAACTCACAGCTTTCAGAACCTCTGGGGTCGGGCTGAAAACTCTTGGAACTCCCCTTTTAATGGCAGCCTTTCTTCTTTCAGTGATTAACTTCGCTATTGTTACTGAAGTCACTCCCCGTTGCCGCCATCTTTCTCACAATCTGATTCAAAGTGTGACAATGATCAATCCCCTCTTTTTGATGAAAAAATCAAAATTGCTAAAACTCCAAGACTCATATGTCGATATGAAGATGACTCACCTGGGAAGAGAGGCTAAAGAGATCATCTTTGCTGTGAAAAATGAATCAAATGATCGTCTCAGCCTCATGATAGCAAAAAAATTCGTTGTTGATGATAACTTAATGACAGGAAAGAATGTTGCGATCATCTCCAATATTGGTGAAGATGCGGCCCTTTATGATAGTTTAATCATCGAAAACCAAGAGACAATGTCTACCTCAGCCTCAGCTCTCTCCTCTCTAATGCAAAAGACAACACAAAGAATTGGGATGGAACATCTCCCAATGAAAACTCTTCTTCAGACATTTTCTGACCCAAACGTTAAAGTAAAAACAGTAAAGCGGGCAAAGTTTGAGCTTTGCCGCCGCATCTTTTTTCCTGTGATCACCTTTGCATTTACCCTCCTGGGATTTTCCCTTGGAATGCAAATTGGAAGGGGGAGAAAAAAAAGGGGGATCTACATAGCAGTTCTTCTCTCGAGTATGACCTTTATCTGCTCCATAGCAGCAAAATCATACCAACTCGTCCCTTACAAAGTGGTCTTCTTTTATGCCTTGCCCGTTCCGATATTATTCTTTGCCTCTTACTGGTTTCAAAGGCGGATTATGGGGGGTATTGAATGACATTTACAAAAATTTGGCAACGGTACTTCCTCTTCGAAATTTTAAAAACTTTTTTCCTTTTTCTCTTTTGTTTTTTCTTTCTATACGCTTTGATCGACTATTCGATGCATATGCAAGAAATCTTAAAAAATAAAAAAATTTCCCTTGGAGATTTGTCTATTTATTATGGAATGCTTTTTTCAAAACGGTGCGATCTCCTCCTCCCCCTCTCCCTTTTGATTGCAAGTGTGAAAGTTCTCACTTCTTTGAATCAGCGTAATGAGCTTCTTGCACTGCAAACCTCAGGAATTCCCGTTCACCATTTAACGCGCCCCTTTTTCTTTGTTGGTCTCCTTTGTGTTGGTCTTAGCTACTACAATTTTGAAATTCTTGCCCCAAAATCCTTAAATTATATCGATCATTTTGAAAAAAAATATCTGAAGAAGAAAAAGGGGCATAAAGAAAAAAAATCAGCAATTCATGTCCTCCCTTTAGATGATGGCACCCGTCTCCTCTATCAAAAATATGACCCTGATAAAAAAGAATTTTTTGACCTTTTTTGGATCCTTTCCATAGACGAAATTTACCATATTAAAAACCTAAAAATAACTGACTCTCATCCTATTGGGACTTTTGTTGATCATATGAAAAGAGAGGGAGATGGTGAGATTAAAAAAGTAGTCTCCTATCCCGAGCACCACTTTGGAAATCTTATTCTAAATTTTGATTTGCAAGATCACTTTAGTAACCCAATGGAAAACCGCTCGATCAGTGAACTCATGGCGATGAGACTCAATAAAACTCCTCTTTTCTTTGAGAATCGCCGAGCGGTTGACACTCATCTCTATTTTAAGCTCTTTATGCCCTGGCTCCCTGTTTTAGTCCTTATTGGAGTTGTCCCCTTTTGTGTCCCATCGGTCCGCTACCTCCCTACTTTTTTAATCTTTTCGATAACTATTTTCGGATATATCACCTTTTTTACCGTTATGGATGGGTGCGTAATTCTTGGGGAAATGCAGGTCTTCCCCCCTTTCTGGGCAATCTTTATACTGCCAATTACCTTTTTTAGTATCTTTGGAACTCGTTTTTTTAAATTATGTACAAAATGAATTATAAAAAATTACTCATCCCCCTTTTTATTGTCCTCCTTATGTTCTTAAGTTGGATGAGCCCAAGGGCCCGCCCCTATTGGGATCTCTTCGATTTAAAGACTTTTACCTATTTAAATTCTTGGGTCCACAGTAGTCCTTTTTGGCAAAACTTCTGGGCCTTTACAGGGCATCGCATTATGGATTGGATCCACGACTTATTGATGCTTCTCTTCTTCTTATTCAGTATTAAATGGGCAAATGATGCCCTTAAAGAGAGGGAAATAGCTGAGCTGATTTTTTCTGCTCTTTTCATCGCCCTTGTGATTTGCATGGTCAATGGCATTCTCTTCCCAGAATTCATCCATATGCCTCGAAAAAGCCCTACAATGATAGATAAAGAGGCCTTCCGATTAGGGAGTGTCATTGATTGGATGAAAGTAAAAGATCACTCTCGCAAAAGCTTTCCTGGTGATCATGCAACAACCGCCACTCTCTTTGCCTGCCTCATCTTCCATCTCATGGGCAAGAAGGCAGGTTTTGTAGCAGCAGTCTATGCAATTTTCTTTTGTCTTCCTCGACTTATTGCTGGGGCACACTGGCTCACCGATAATCTTATCGGTAGTGCATCGATAGCGCTCATCACAACAAGTCTCGCTTTTGGTACCCCCTTTGCAAACTGGGCAATTACGGCAATAGAAAAAGGACTAAAGAAATTAAGGAAAAAAGAAACATGGATCAAGACTTAGAAAACTATGAGAAATTAAAAGAACAAGGAAAGGAAATCCAGACCTTTGGATCAATTTTGATGCTCCTTGAATGGGACCAGGAGACCCATATGCCCGTCGATGGAGCTGATTTTCGCTCTAATCAAATAGAACTCCTCTCCTCGCTTACTCCATAAAGCAAAAACAAGTGACTCCTTAAAAAAAGCTCTAGAAAAGCTTATCGAATTAAAAACGGGAAAGATTAAATCTGAGTCCCTTGACGAGAGGAAAAAGGGGGCACTAAGAGAATTTCGAAACAAATTTCTTAACGAGAGAAAGCTTCCTAACGCTTTTGTAAAAAAACTAGCTAAGGCAAACTCAGGGACCCATGCTTGGCAAAAAGCTAAAAGCAATAACACCTTTGAGACCTTCCTCCCCTATTTAGAGACGATCGTAGCATTGAACAAAGAAAAGGCTACTTTAATTGGTTATAATGATCATCACTATGATGCACTTTTAGATCTCTACGAACCTGGAATGAGATATTGTCAAATGTTGTGTCTGAGCTTCTAAGCGCATCCTCGATTTTTTGC
>CBEWFH010000055.1:0-7524 GCA_965555895.1 uncultured Simkaniaceae bacterium | reverse complement strand
TCGTCACTGGGATATTTAAGCCCAGTAAATTTTGAAGAAAAATATGAGAATAGTCTATGTTAGGAGTGTCTACAAAAACGGGGGAAGATCACTTCCCTCTCCTTTAATTACTTCTTTCAGATCGTTTATCCAAGATGGTGGTAGGGACTCCTTGAAGACTTTGAGCAAGTCGCACGCTGAAAAGAGCTAACATTCCCAGCCCCATCAAATAGAGTGCAGGAGAGCCTGCCCACCCTGTCTGTTTATAGAGCCAAAAGCTTAAACTGCATGCGCTTGTTCCAAAAAGCTGTGATCCAATGGCATTGCCAAAAGCAATGAGTGTGAAGCGGTGTTCTCCCGGGATCAAATCTTGGTAAAAGGGAGCGAGGACAACAGAAAACCCCACCCCAATCGTTGCAAAAACTAAACGGATAACTGTTGCTGTCAAAAGGGTGGCCCCAGAAAGTGACGAGTAGAGGGGAATCGCAAGGATCATTACCAAAGCTCCAAAAAAATAGAGGAGCTTTTCTTTTGGAAAATGGAGAGAGAGTATTCCTCCTAATGGGAGTATTAAGAAATCAAATCCTAAGATTAATGTATTGGCTTCCATTGCTTGAGATTTTGAAATTGAGCTAACAAGGGGAAGAAATCCATTGAGTAGTGAGGAAAGCATATAATAGTTGGCATAAGAAAATCCCGATGTCAGAGCGATTACAATAAACTGCATCCGATATTTCCAAAGGAGAGGGGAAATGCGCTGGTGCTTTTTTTTTGGGATTTTAGCTTCAACGGTAAATAGTCTCATTAAAAGTCCTACACCACCTGTCACCCCACCTATCCAATAGAGGAGGCGCCAGTAAGTTTCGATCGCTTCCTGCATGCTCAAAAATGTTACACCAAAAGAGGCGAATAAAATCCCTAATATGGTTGAGCATTCATAGAGGCCATTATAAAACCCCCGTTTTTTTTCTGGGCATGTCTCTAGAATCAGGAGAGATCCACCCGTTGTTTCTCCGGAAGCAAAAAAGTTTTGGAGGAGTCTTCCCAAGGCAAGAAGGGCAGGAGTACCCCATCCCACTGATCCATATATTGGGATGCATCCTATCAAAGTGGTGGTGATTGCCATTCCTGTAAGGGTGAGATATAAAACTCGCTTTCGCCCCTTGCTATCTCCAATGCGGCCAAAAACAAGAGCACCGAGTGGCCTTGAAAAAAGACCAAGGGGTATGATGGCATAGGTGAGAATTAAGGCGGTAATGGGATCGACATTTTGAAAAAATAGGGGAGCTAGAAAAGGAGCTAGAAAGGCAAAAAGGGCCTTATCATAGTGTTCAAATAAGTTGCCAATGCTAACGGCTGAAAAATTCACCCAAAACTGTTTCATAATAACTTGTTAAGGATTGAGCTTATGAGGGATTTTCTCATACTATCTGATTTTTTGAGCTTTTTAATAATCATCTGATCGCATCCTTCTTTTTTTAATGGGACTGGGTTCACCTCTAAATGAACCCCAGAAAGGATAACATTTCCCTTTTCAACCTTGCAATGAATAATTGCGGGCTTATCAGAAGCATCAAGGTAGCGGGCAAGAATAGTCACATTAGGATATTTTTCCGCATCTTCAAAGGAGCACCCTCCATTGTAGTAGAGGTGAAGTTCCTTTCCCTCGAAGGTAACCTCAGAAGGATAGAAACCACTATCAACTTCATAGGAGAAGGGGAGATGAGGATAAAGAGTTCCAATAGCAGCTCCAGGAAAAAAGCAAAGATCTCTTTTCTCATGGACTTCAAGGGGGGTCCCTTTTTCAAAAATGACCTCATCGCATGCAAAATAAGCCCCTGCGCAGATCCCTAAAAAGCTTCCACCCTCTTTAACATATTTCCGGATCTTTGCTGTTCCCTTCCCCTTAAGGTTCTGGTCATAAGGGATATCTCGCCCTCCTGGAAAGATGAGGAGTTTTGTCGCTTTTCCCCACTCTTTTTCCTTTAGAAACTTGTGATCGACAACTTCGACTTGATCTGAAATAGCGCGAAATGTTTTTAAACACTCCTGTAAGGAAAAAGGGCTAACCCCTTCATCACCATAAATCAGCACTTTCATTCGAAAATATTCCTTAAAGGTGGTCTTTGTGATTTCGAGTTTTTCAGTGTCTTGGAGCGTTGTTCCATATGTTAAAAAACCTTTTGATTGGTTGAGAGCATGCGCCAGATCAATGATTTGGGAATCATTTAGCTCCGTATCGACAATTGCCAAAATATTTGGGCGCCAGCTTCGGGGGTTTTTCTTGATGTGAACAAGTTTACTGGTTGCTGTCGAAGCAAAGAAAGAGAAAATGCTATACCGAATATCATCCCAATTTCCTTTTAACTTCCGTTTCGTTGTCCAAAAACCCAGGACGGTGACAGCAATAAGAATAATAAAAGCCCATCCCAGCATTGATCATAAACATACTCACTAAACAGGCGATGGTTCCAATGAGCGAAACAAGCATTGGTGTTTTTTCTAGAAAGGATAGGGAGGGTTTTATCCTTAGCAAGGGACTACAACGTTCTTGGAGAGGTGATCATACTTCCCAATGCGCTTGAAAGGGTCGCTCCCGAAAATGTTCCAAGCCCCTGAGTAGCCCCCTCTCTGCGAGCAGGAAACCAGAGATTAAACGGTCACTTTATAAATTCCAGTAGACACACCACTTTTCATTTTAATATTCTGAAATCAAGTATACCAAAAAAGGTTGAAATGGAAAAGGCAATTTTTGCAGCAGGATATTTTTGGGGAGTTGAAGAAGCCTTTGATGGTCTCAAAGGAGTCCTTTCTAGCAAGGTGGGCTATACTGGGGGAACAAAACCCAATCCTACCTATAAAAAGTTTGCTCAGGAGGCAGAAGTGATAGAAATCCTTTTCGATTCTAAAGTTATTTCTTACGAAGAACTCTTAAATATTTTTTGGAAAATTCACGATCCTACCACCATTAACCGGCAAGGTCCTGATGTAGGAACCCAATACCGCTCCTCCATTTTCATCCATTCTCTGGAGCAAGAACAAATCGCTCGCGCCTCCCTAGAAAAAATAGCCCCCAAATTTGATAACCCGATTGTTACACAAATCATCCCTGCTACTACCTTCTACGAAGCAGAAAAATACCACCAAAAGTACTTTAAAAAGAGTCAATAAGAAGATAAGCGCTTCTTTTTGCCGTAGACATAGTCGATGCTCACCTTTCCCGGACCGGAGAAAAAGAGCCAGAGGAACATCAAGGCATAGAGGACTTCCTGAAGATAGAGGAAGTTTTCAAGGGCGATGATCCCTCCATGATGAGATATGCTAGCTACCCGATCGCTCACCAGGGCAGTGACCATAATCACGAAAAGGATAAACGAAGAGAGGGTCGTTAGAAATCCGACCAGGATCAAACTTCCACACGCCAACTCCATAAAAGGGATAAAGTAGGCATTAAACTCCGCAAGGGGAATACCAGCATCTTTTATCATTTGCAAAATAGCCGCATGTTGTTTCGCATCAAAAATCTTAAAAAATCCCGAAAGGATAAAGAAAATTCCTAGGAAGATGCGGACAATGAGAATGGGAAGCCATACACATTGCCGTTTGCTATAACCAAGCTTCGCGAAAAACTGATACATTACTCGTCCTGTTGTTTTCTTTTTTCATAATGAGAAAAGGGATTTAAGACAACCCTGGTTTTCAAAAAAAATGTGCGGAGACGATGCGAACTAAATAACAAATTAATGGAAATTTAAACGCAATTTTGTGTTACATTAATTGGTGGCGGTACGTTTAACATGTTTTTATGAAAAGATTTTTAAGTTTGATAATAATTGTGAGTTTAAAATGAAGGATTTTTTCTTAGCTCTTTTGCTATGCTCAACAGCTTTTGGGGCTGACCACCGGTTTTCTGGAACGGCAGAAGAGCGTCACCAGGAGATGATTGGGCATTATAGTAATCCTCAGCGCGATTATTCCTGGTGGGATGGTCCCTATATGACAGGAGATTGGTGGGGTGGGAGGTCGAATCTTGCCCGTGATGGTGTGACAGTCGGAATGTCTTATGTAACCGATATGCTTGCCAATGTTTATGGAGGGCAAGCTAAAGGTTTTGGATATGCAGGTTCATTTGGACTCGATGTCAATGTTGATATCGGTAAATACACAACCCTTAAAGGGCTCTCCTTTTATATTTCAGGAGGCTGGCGGACTGGAACGAGTTTAAGTGTCGACAAAATTGGAAACCAATACCCTGTTCAGCAAGTTTACGGAGGGCAAAATATTCGCCTCAATGAACTCTACCTGAAGCAGGTCCTTTTTAATGAATATCTCATCTTAAAAGGGGGACGACTCGATGTTGGAAATGACTTTTTACAATCAGAGCTCTATTACAAATTTGTGAACAATGGGTTTGATGGGAACCCCATTGCTGTCTTTTTTAATGGCCCCATTACCGCTTATCCCAATGCAACTTGGGGAATATTCATGGAGTTTCGCCCCTACTTTAAGAGGATCTTAGCAAAGGTAGCAGCTTATGTTGCACAAGATGATGTGGCAGATAATAGGTACCATGGTTTCAACTGGTCTTTTAATGGATCAGACGGAACGCAGCTCATCACCGAGTGGTCCTATGAGGTCAATCAATTGAAAGATGATACCGGCTATCCCGGCAATTATCGAGTGGGATACTTCTATTATACAGGTAGCAAAGGGGATAAATTTCAGGGAGGACACTACCACGGAAATAGTAGTTACTACTTCCTAATTGATCAGATGGTCTACCGTCATGGCGGCCCTGAAACCGATCGGGGACTCACCCCTTTTATAGCAGTTCTTTTTGCACCGAAAGATCGGAACCTTTTTCCTTTCTTTATCTCTTCAGGGCTGGTCTATAAGGGACTCTTTGTAAGTCGTCCGAAGGATTATACAAATCTAGGTTTCATCTATGGAAAATATAGCACCGATATGCGAAAGGCACAGGAAATTGCAAAAGCAACTCATATGACCCCCACCTTTGGGAATCAGCCTCAAAATTATGAGGCCTTAGTCGAGATCAACCATTGGTTTCAAATCAACCCTTGGTTTATCATTGCTCCCGATATCCAATATGTGATTAACCCGCGTGGCCTTGGCACTATCAAAAATGCATGGGTAGTGGGTGCCCAAATCAGCATCACTCTTTAAAGCCAGATTGTTGGAGGAGAGGTGCGATGATCGGAGCGCGCCCACGAAAGCTTTCAAAGACTTCCATGGGGTGGACGCTTCCCCCGAGTTCTAGGAAGGTCTTTTTGAACCTTTCTCCAACGATTCTAAGAGAGGGCCAGTCATCCTCTACTTCCATGAAGGCCTGAAAGGCATCGGCACTGAGGACTTCGGCCCATTTATAACTATAATAGCCTGCTGCGTAGTAATTTCCTGCAAAAAGATGGCTGAAGGAACAGAGGAAGCGATCATTATCGAGACAGGGGAGATGAGAGGTTGTGAGACATGTTTCAAACCAAATATCAAAAGGGGTAAGGTTACCACTTGGATCATAATCATGGTGGAGGATCATATCGCAGAGGGAATATTTTAGTTGAGAAAGCATATTTAGACCAGAGTTGTAGGTTCTGGCAGAGATGATCTTATCCATCAAGACTTCAGGAAGGGGTTCTCCGGTTTGATAGTGGGAGGTGATTTGCCGGAGGGTGGGCTTATGGTAACACCAATTTTCCATAAATTTACTTGCCATTTCAACCGCATCCCACTCAATCCCATTTGTTCCTGAAATACTCCCAATATTGATGGAGGTGAGCATATGTTGGAGGGCATGACCAAATTCATGAAAGAGGGTTTTAAGTTCTCCAAAGGTTAAAAGGGCTGGGGCATCTCCAGAGGGGGGCATTGAATTACAACCAATATAAGTGATGGGGAGTTGGAGTTTTCCATCAATATAGGTTCTATTGAGACAGGTGTCTGTCCAAGCTCCTCCCCTTTTTGATTGGGGACGGAAGAATGGGTCGAGATATAAAGAGGCAATTTGTTCTCCTGAATCATCATAGACGAGATAGTAGGTTACTGAAGGGTCCCAAGTAGGGGGTTGATTCTCAGGTTTTACAATTGTTATTCCAAAGAGGTTATGGCAAAGATCCAAAAGTCCTCCGAGGACTTTTGGAAGTTGAAAATAGGGTTTAATTTTTTCCTCAGAAAGATGGTACCGCTCTTCTTTTAACCGCTCGGACCAATAGTAGAAATCCCAGGGCATAAAGGGTTCTCTAAATCCTCCTCTTGCAGCGAAGAGTTGGACTTCAAGAAGATTTTCTCTCCCTGCAAGCCAACTGGCATCACGGAGTTTTTCGAGAAACTGTTTCACCGTTTCCACATTGGGAGCCATTTTACTGGCAAGGCTAAGTTCTGCAAAGGTTTCATATCCCAAAAGATTGGATAGTTCCTTTCTAATAACTAGTTGTTCTTGGATATTTTCGGTGTTATTGGAGGCTCCACTTGAAGCTTTCTGAAATTGTTCCCGATAAATAAGCTCGCGCATATCCCGATTTTTACAATGATGAAAAATAGCATTGTAAATAACTGACGACAAAGAAAGTTTCCAAGGACCTTCTTTAGAAGTCGATTCAGGATCTTCCTTACCCCGAGTGAGGTTATATGAATCAGAGGTAAGCTTTAATATCGGATAGGAAACTCCTTCAAGTTTCTTCTTATCTTCAATAATAAGGGAATAACCTTTAGTAGCATCACGCATATTTGATTCATATTGAGTGTGAAGAGTGCTTAATCTATTGAAAAGGGAATTAAATTGTTCTAAGTCTTCTCCACTTAGGTTTATTCCTTTGAGTTTTGCTTCTTTGAGCCTGAGTTCAATAGTCCGTTTTTGTGCAGGAGAAAACCGATTCCACTCTTCTTCTTGTCTAAGGGCTTCAATGATCTCAAAAAGGGGTCGACTTTGTTTTATTCGGAGCTCAAGCTGGTTGATTAATGGGTCAACTTTGATCCACGCTTCTCGAAGCCTTGGAGAATCCTTCACAGCTTTTAAATGAGCCATTGGTCCCACCACGCGGTGGATTTTCTCTTCGATCTCTTCCAAAGGGAGAATCACCGATTCCCATGAAGGATATTCAGTAGCTTCCAGCTCTTCAATAAGGGGGAGAACTTCTTCTTCTAAGGCTAAGATAGCTGGATAAAAATGATCAGGATCAATTTTATCGAAGGGGACTAGCCTTTTATGAAGAAGAAGGGGATTTGCAAGTTCTTCTTGTATTACTGCTTGATAGGTATCGACAATCATAAGACAAGAGTTTTAAGTAAGATTAGCGTTGATGTCAATTGACTTTTTCATGTTTGATTGCTACTTTGAAATTATAAAAATTATTTAAGGAAGCATTATGTCTAGACAGGACGAAGAAATCGTCATTGAAAAACACCACCACCATTGGAAAATGCGTCTAATGGTTGCCATCATTATGCTTGGACTTTCTTTCATTGGACTTGTGGTTTCGGCACTGGTAGCTTCGCGGGGGGGCACTTTATTATAATAAATAATGTACTCTC
>CBEWFH010000054.1:0-7547 GCA_965555895.1 uncultured Simkaniaceae bacterium | reverse complement strand
AGCTCCTATTCTAAAAAGTGCGAAGAAAAGGAGAGGAGTGGGAAATTCTTTAGTGGGGATAATAGCTACAGGATTCCCAGCTTTTATTCCTTGCTCCTTCAAAAAATAAGCAGTTCCTTCTATCAGCTTTTCACATTCTAAGTAGGTCCATTCTTGATTTATTGAGAGGAGGGCAATTTTTTTAGGATTTTTTCGAGCGTGGAGAGAGAAAGGGCATTCAAACATGTTCATCGAGGATAACCTGAACTTTATCCATTTTTAACCTCCACTCACTTGGAAAGTGAAGGTATCCATTTTTATAATAGGGTTCCTCTTCAAAAAGAGGTTCTTCAAAAAGATGGCAAGTCCCAAGACCCATTGGTTTTAAAGGAATCTTCATCCTGTAGGCCAGCTTTGCAAGCTGATAGATCCCTAATTCACTCTCATAACTACTACTCAAAATAAAATCGACCCCTTTTACTTTTTGAGGGAGAGGATACCCATGAAGTGTTGGTTTAATAATATGAGATTTGACCGAAGGATAGGTGGGGACCTTTCCCTTTCTGAGCGACTCATCAAGGGCAACAGGATAAGGAAAAGCATCTACATCTTCTCCCGGCGTGAGAGGTTCTTCAAAATACTCCATCTTTGGAAAATGTTTAGCAAAAGCCAGAGCTTCTTCTAGATTCCACTTCTGGTTCATATCAACACCAGAGCATTCTATTCCTTCAACCTTCTCAATTGCTTCTTTCAAAGTGAGATGCCCCACTTTTATCTTTTCCTTTTCAAGAATACGGACTGGAATTGAATCGATTTCCATAGGTTGCATTAGATCAAGCATAGCCGCTGCCCTCCCCCATTGAACCGAGGGGTAGGAAGTTTCATTCCCTTCAATCAGGTCCTCAATTGCTTCTGCTAAAGTTTCATTGCTAAAACCTGGAAGAGGGGCCACCTCTCCCCAACCGACCTTTCCATTTTCAGTTTCTAAACGAATGAGGGTCCCTTCCCGCTTCCCCCCATTAAAGGGGCGGGAATAATAATAAATAGTCCGTTTCAAATTATCCACCCAATGACAAAAAGAATAGTGTAAATTGTCAACAATTTTCCTACCTTTGGAAATAGAGGGACGAGCATTTTTGGATCGGTATCTTTAAAAACATTTCGAACAAGAGGGATTCCCATTCCGAGCGTTGCTATAGCGGATAAAGACCAAGGGTGTTTTCCTGTTACTTCAAACAGAATAAGGGGGCTCAAAATCCCTAAGATCATGCAAAAAGTAAATTCCCATTTTCCAAATCCCATCCCAAAACGGACAGGTAGGGATTTTTTATTCGCCTTTTTATCACTTTCTAAGTCGCATAGATTATTCATCACTAAGATTGCCGTGGATAAAAGGCCTGGAGGGAACCCTGCAAGGATTGCAACGGGAGAAATTTCTCCTGTGAGGAGATAAACGACGCCACATGTTGCAACAGGACCAAAAAAGATGAGAACAAAGAAATCTCCAAGTCCTAAATAACCCAAAGGATAGGGTCCACCGGTATAAAAGTAGCCAAATAGAATGGCTAGCAATGCTAAGAGACCAATTTGCCATCCACCAATGAGCATCAAGTAAATTCCAATCAGTCCAGCCAAACCAAAGATTCCAAAGGTCACTTTCCTCATCTTATTAGCGGAGACAAGCCCTGACTGAACGAGCCGACGTGGTCCTTTTCTTTCGTTAGTATCGGTCCCTTTTAAGAAGTCGATATAGTCATTAGCAAAATTGGTTCCGATTTGAACGGTCAGTGCAAAAATAACGCAAGCTAGAAAAACTCCAATAGGAAATTTTCCTTGGTCATAGGCAATCACTCCACCGATTAAAACTGGTGAAAGAGAGGCTATAAGCGTTTTAGGACGAGCTCCTTCAATCCATTTTTTCATGGTCTTTTTGGAAATTTTGAGAAGTCAGGTTTCCGTTTTTCTAAAAAGGCTTTGTGTCCTTCTTGAGCTTCCTCAGACATGTAGTAGAGAAGCGTTGCATTTCCAGCCAGTTCTTGAAGCCCCATTTCTCCATCACAATCTGCATTTAGACCTGCTTTTAAGCAGCGGAGAGCAAGAGGGGAATGCTGCAGCATCTCTTGGCACCACTCAACCGTTGTTTTTTCTAGCGCGTCAAGCGGAACAACATGATTGACAAGCCCCATTTCTAACGCTTCTTTTGCGCTGTATTGGCGGCAAAGATACCAGATCTCACGTGCTTTCTTTTGCCCTACAATGCGGGCAAGATAGCTAGCACCGAGGCCCCCATCAAAAGAGCCAACTTTCGGACCCGTTTGCCCAAATACAGCATTATCTGCAGCAATCGTTAAATCACAGACAACATGGAGAACGTGTCCTCCACCAATTGCATATCCTGCAACCATTGCAACAATAGGCTTGGGGCAGGTTCGCATAGCCCTTTGAAAATCGAGAATATTCAGCCTATGGATTCCGTCGCCATCTGAGTAGCCTGCCTCACCTCGAATCGACTGATCTCCTCCAGAGCAAAAAGCTTTTTCGCCTGTTCCAGTTAGAATAATCACCCCTACTTTATTATCATTACGAGCATCTTCAAGGGCATGGAGCATTTCTTGAACGGTGAGAGGGCGAAAAGCATTATGAATGCGAGGACGATTAATGGTAATTTTGGCAATGCCATTCATCTTGTGGTAGAGGATGTCGGTATACTCACTGGCGATTTGCCATTTGATTTCTTCTTCAAGAGCTAAAGTCATAGGATCTCCTATTGATTAATTTTGCGACGAGATTGGGAGCTTCAATGTGAATGGGATGACTAGCGTCTGGAATCCACTTTACATCAAAGTCTTTCATTAGTTTTTTTCCTATTGCCTCATATTTTATATCATTTTCCCCAAATAAAAACAGCATAGGGAAAGAAAACTCTTTGAGATAGGGCCATAGACTAGGGAGTTTTGCAGGGCTTAATTCCCGAAGGACTAAGCATATTGCCTTAGAATCATGGATTCTTCTCCATTTTTTCATTTCTTTATTGAATGAAAAAGAAGAAAAAAGAGGTTGAGCATACCACTGATCTAAAAACCGATCCATCCCTTCATTCTCAATGATAGAAATCCATTTTTCATCCTGGATAATTCTTTCTTCTCTTCCAGATTCAAGACCAGGGTTTGCGGAAAGGATAACAAGACGCTCGATTCTTTCTGGATATTTTCTTGCAAAATCCATTGCTAATCTTCCTCCAAGTGAGTAACCCACGAGGGTCACTTTTTTAGTGATTGCTTTTTCAAGAAAAGTGAGGTCAAAAGGTGTTCCTAGGTGTCCAGGGAGAGTTAATGTTTTATAGGAAGAAGTTAGATGTTTTGTAAGAGGCTCCCAATCGCTGGGTGTTCCAAGAAATCCATGGAGAAGCAAAATCATGTCATTGCTTCCAGCCGGTTTTGAATTTCCTTAATATTGGTAGAGATTTCTATATGGATTTTTTTATTTCCTCCAGCTTTAGTCTTTATCTCAATAATGGCACTTCCCGGAATTGAAAGAGAAGAATCAAACTCACTGATTGTTTTAGGGTTTTCATATTCTATTCCAAAAAGTGCTGCAGCATGTTTCAACTCAAGATTATGGGGAGTCGTAAAGTAGGTCTTAAAAACTTCTTTCCGCTGAGCTATGGGGAGAAATGAAAAGATATCTCCACCATTGTTGTTAATTACCACAAGCTTAACGGGTAGATTTTGAATCTGAGCAAGGGAATTAAGGTCATGAAGAAAAGCTAAGTCACCAATGAATGCGGTGATTGATTTTCCAGCCCCTTTTGCAATACCGGCAATAGTCGCAATATTCCCATCGATTCCTGAAAGGCCTCGATTTCCAAAAACCCTTCCTACAGCTGATTTTGGACAGAAAAAGGCATCTCCATTCCGAATCGACATGCTATTTGAAAAAAAGAGAGAGGAAGAAGGGGTTGCTGTTTTCATAACGTGGTGGAAAAGGTGGGGTTCAGTTAATCCGGAATGCTCTTTAAAATAGGAGGTGGTCCCTTTTCTCGTTAAGAGGTTTAATTCCTTCCAAGTTTCTAGCCATTTCGAAGGAGGCTTACCAGAAAGGTAATTAGGGAGCTCTTCCACAAAATTATTCAAATCTGTTGCTACTCGATGGGTGACTGAATGAATCGAATCCTTTCTTTCAATATGAGAGGCCACATGACAGTGGACCTTTGGTTTTTTTGAGGCAATCCAATCGGAGAGTTTACTTGATACAAACCGGTCCCCGAGTTGCAAAATAGCATCTGGGGCATAATCTTCATTGGCGCCGAGAGTTTTTATTATCAGATCATAATAAGGGATAACTCCAGATCCACTTCCTCCGCTCCTTATATTTGATAAAATATCAGGAAAAACAGGCCACTGAAGGTAACGGGAAAGAGCATAGATTTTTTCGCAGTCTTCGAATTCCACTGTTCCGCTAACTAAAATAAGCCCCTTCTCATATTCAGAAAGTTCATCAGCGATTTGCTCGAAAGTTTTCTCATTAATCTGCGCTTTTCCTATAGAAGTAGTGGTTTCTGCACTATGCATTCTGCGATTGGATTGATGAAAAGCGGGAGGGGGAGCATCACCCATTTCTAAAAGAGGTTTACGGAACATACAATTTAAGTGAACAGGTCCTTTTGGCTCAGATAGAGCATGGCTCACTCCTTGTGCAACAGTCGTTCCAACGTAAGCTTGAGAGATTTTTTGATCGGGACAGGGAAGGTCTGCTTGATAGTGGACAAAGTTTTCAAAAATCTTCACCTGATCAGTTGTTTGATTTGCTCCTGAGTCTCTAAGTTCAGGAGGACGATCGGCTGTTAAAATAATCAAGGGAATTTGGTCATGATACCCTTCCATAATAGCGGGGAGTAAATTTCCAACAGCTGAGCCCGATGTCACAATCATCGCTGCAGGTTGATTGCTCCCTTTTGCATACCCTAAGGCATGAAAGGACATCCCCCTTTCGTCGTAATGGATAAAAGTCTCAGCAAGGGGATGCTCTGCTGCTGCTACAGTTAGGGAGGTATTCTGCGAACCTGGGGAGATGCAAAACATTCGGACCCCATGGTGGATAAGTTCCTTAATAATAAGCCTTGACCAAAGTTCGTTTAAAGTCCCTGAATCGTTTTTCATAGAAAACCCTTATATTGCTTGATTTTCTGTTCCAACTCTTCCCATTCTTTTGAGGGGACAGATCCCATTACAATTCCTGTTCCAGCAAAAAGACGGAGAATATTCTTCTCAATTAGGGCAGAGCGGATCCCCACAAGATGGTGAGCCTTTTTTGAAGAAGCCCACCCTATAGGAGCAGCATACCATCCCCGGTCAAAATGTTCCCTTTTTTTTATCTCCAGAAAGGCTTTATCCCTAGGAGACCCTCCAACAGCTGGTGTGGGATGAAGAGCTCTTATTAGTGCTCTATCATCTGTTTCCCCATTTAAGAGTCCTTTAAAGCGATGATGGAGATGTTGAACTGTTGAGGTTTTTAAAACCTTTTCATCTTGCATTTCAAGAGTTTTACAAAGGGGGCCAAGCGCTTTTTTCACCATCTGGCTAACCACTTGAAACTCATGTTGCTCTTTGGGGCCCCTTGAGAGATCTTCCATTAGCGTTTGATCCTCTTCCTCAGTTTGTCCCCTGGGGCACGTTCCTGCCACAGCAGCACTCTCTACGACTTCCCCTTCCCTTCTGTAAAGGGTTTCTGGAGAAGCTCCAATAAAAGTCATCTCTGGAGTAAACTGAAAAGAAAAACGATTTTTCCCCTGTAAACTTTTCAACATTGCGTAAGGGGATAGAACTTTATCGCATTCAAAACGGCTACATCTTGCTAGAACAACTTTTAGGTAGTCTTCCCTAGAGATTCCCTGCAAAACTTCCCGAACTTCCCTTTCCCAAACAGGATAAGAGGGAGAGTCAAAGCGGCTGATAACAGTGGCAGAAAATTCCAAAGGAACTTCTTGCTCCAAAGATATATCAATCTCCTCCTCAATTCGGTTAAGACAAAGAAAAGTCCCATCCTCTCTTTGCTCAATTTCAATGAGGGGGAGGAAGTAGGCACTTTTAGGGAAGCTGCCCCAAGTATCCTTTTCTCTCTTCATAAAATCAGAACCACCAAAAAAACGGGGCCCTTCCTCTGCTCCAAAGATAGGGAGGTGATCAAGCTGCATAGCCTTGCCAACTGTTGCAACTACACCATCCACGGGGGTTTCCCAATAGACCTTTGGGTAGAGATTTTGAGCAGCAATCCATCCGAAGATGTCATCGATCTCAATAGGGATCTCAAGACGCATAAATGGGATTTTTTTTTCATCGACCTCAAAAACTTCAGGTCTAAAAGGTGTTTTTAGTAGGGCCTTTAAGACCTCATTAGTTGAGGTTATAAGTCTGTTCCGCATGGTACCTTTTCTCCAACATAAAGGGTTGCCACACCAAAAGTCATAGGGTAGGCTTTTACCCGGTAAAATCCAGCATTTTTAATTTTATCGCAAAACGCCTCTCCATAGGGAAACGTTTCAACAGTTTTATTTAAATATTTGTAGGCAGACATGTTTCCCGAAATCCATCCGGCAACATAGGGGAGGACATATCTCAAATAGGTAATATGAAAAGCTCGTATCAGTCGGTTTTTAGGGAGGGAAAATTCCAAAATCATTAACCTTCCACAAGGAGTTAAAACCCGAAAACACTCACTTAAACACTTATCGACATCTACTACATTACGGATCCCAAAAGACATTGTTACGCAATCAACCACCTCGCTACTCAGTGAGATATCTGTCGCATCCCCTTCCATTAAAGTGATCTGGTGAGCATAAGGCTTGTCGATGATTTTTCCTTGCCCCACCCGAATCATCTCCTGTGATAAATCAAGTCCTAGCGCGGTCTGCACCTGTTTTGCCTTTTTCACAATGGTAATAAGTTGATCGCCCGTTCCAGTAGCAAGGTCAAGGAGGCGGATATCGTCTCCTTTTGGCAAGTGACGAATCAATTGCCGCCGCCAATAAAGATCGGCCCCAAAAGAGAGCAAATGATTGATAAAATCATAACGGTGAGAGATTTTATCGAACATCTTCCAGACGTCATCTCTAGATTGTTTTTCAGCTTTATCCATAATGACGATAACTCTAACAATCTTATTTGAAAAAGACAAGGGGCAAAAGCCCCTTAATTTGTTATTGTTTTTGAAGGTCTAATGAAATCTCTCCTGAGGACCCAACAGAAGCTCCAGTCCTCCCAGTAAAGAATGACTCAAACGGCTTCCATTCATTTTTATCGGTGCTAAAAAGAAAGGTGGGCTCTACTTTTACACAAAGAGTTTTTAGAGCTTTAATTCTCCCATTTTCAGGAGGGTTTTCAAGCCCAATAACATCTCCAGTCATCTGAAAGTTTAGGGGGAGTTCATTTCCAGGATTCACTTTAACGATAAAGGATGTTGCTTCAGTAAGCGCAGAAAAAGCCTCACTAATTTCTGAAAGAGAGATCTCCTTTTCGGTTGCAAAACTGGTAGCAGATAGTGCTAGTAAACTTAGAATAAGGTATTTA
>CBEWFH010000053.1:0-7555 GCA_965555895.1 uncultured Simkaniaceae bacterium | reverse complement strand
TAGCCAGCTTAGTAGAGGGGTGGCTAATGTCGCACTTCAGAGTTGAATCGGCGCAGAATAAACAGGCTCTTTTCTCACTTCTAAAGAATCAATTAAGTTCCTTATAAAGATTGCGGAAACGATTCGATCTTCGTCTAATATTAAATTCTCGAATGGATTTTGCCAATGGGCGATTGGTTTGTCTTCTAAAAAAGCTACAATTTCAGAAAGAACTTCAACCCCTTCCACAACTCGCGTCTTTCTTTTGAAAAACACCCGAGAAGCTTTTTTTTTGGTATCTTCAAAAACTAAGCAGTCTTCTCCAAAACAAACCCCTCTAATGCCATGGAAGCCTGCCAAACGTCTGGAACGAATTGGCGACTCATAAGATAGCCAGGACCAGTGATAGGCTGCCGTAGCGCCAGAATCAAATTCAAAAAGCGCATGTTGAATCCTCTCCCCAGGAAAAAAAATATTCTGATGGGTAACATGGGGAAAACAAGGAATATCCTTTTGAATCCCAGTTGCTTTTTTTAGTTCCAGATCAAAACCCAGATACGATCTAAGCAAGCTTATACCATGATACTCATGCCCTGCACCGTCTGAGAAAGCGTAAAAAATCTCACCGAATAAATCTGATCGAATAAGGATTTGCTTTAGCTGTTCTATCGGCCTTTGATGGTACTGTTCTGCTACGTCTGTATATGCAGTTCTTTGTGATAAAGCATTAAAAACCTCATTCGCTTCAGAGAAATTTTTTCCTAAAGGAGTCTCAATAAGAGCCGGAATTTCGGTCGCAGCTAATTCAAGATAGAGATTTTTATTTTCTGTCCAAGATACAGCAATGATAACAAAATCTACTTTTCGATCATTGATTACCTCAGAAAAGTCCTTATAAGACTTAACCTTCAAATTTCTCGCAATACCTTCCGTCTTCAAGTGATTTTTACCACACAAGCCAATAAGGCTAACTTCTTTAATAGACTGGATCACAGGAAGATAAAGATTTAAAACTCTTCTTCCAGTGCCAATGATTGCTACATTTATGGTATTTGAGCCCATTGGCCTCCTTCTCGAGCCGACTTAGCAGCCACTGAGGCGATTTTTAGCGTAAGAATATGATCTGATAAAGCATGTGGAGCAGAAGTGCGCTGTTTAATGGCTTTTACAAATTCTCTGTACGATCCTAAGAAGCCTTCTGGTACCCAGTCTCCATCAACTCTTTTCATCGGCTCAATGTTTCCTGAATAGTACATTTTAGAAAGACTATCAATCGTCGCACGAATAGTTCCCTTTTTTCCATCAATAAACCAGTCACAGTGAAAACTATGAGGAGAAGGAACCGCATTATTGAAAGAAAGGGATACTAATAGAGGAGAACTACCGGAATATCGGAAATGAAGTGAATAAAGAAGAGGACAAACAGCCTTTTGTAAAGGATGATTGCTAGAAAGAGCAGAAACTGCAGTAGGCATCCTATTTGTATACCACCGCACTAAATCGATATAATGAAGGCCATGATCTAGAAAAAGATAATCATAATAATCGGTATACCAACTTTTCAAATTTTCATTAAAGCGGTTAACATGGTGAAGCGCATAGATTTCCCCTATCTCACCACTTTCTATCGATTCTTTTACCTTAACGCTTACAGGGGCCCAGCGTGCATTGTGATTCACTGCAATCGGAACACCTGCCTTTCCAAACTCCTGGTTTAATCTAACAGCCTCTTCCCAATCATAACAAATGGGTTTCTGGACTAAAAGTGGCTTTTTATAAGGAAGCAAGGAACGAAGTAAAGTTGCCCTATCTAGAGGTTGTGTTGCAACATCCAATAATTCAACTTCTTCTTTTTTTGCTAACTCCTCTGGGTCAGTAGTATAAAATCCGATACCATACTCTTCTGCAGCTTTTCTCGCCTTTTCTTCAACAAGATCGCAAACTCCGACTATCTGAATTCCGTATTTTTTATAAGCTGGAAGATGAGCTTCATGGGCTATTCTCCCGCATCCGATTAAGCCAATATTCATAAAATTACCACATTAAATATAACTTTCACCTATTGATAACTTGACAGCTTCATTTTCCATTCGATAAAAAGGCGACACAAAAGATGAATTTTTTGAGGTAAAAAGACATTTTAATAAAATATCCATACCATAAGCTACTTCAAATAAATTTCCCTTCCCATTCTTTATATGATCATGGAAAACGTTGAGTTTTACTTCCTCAGGGTTTGCAAAAGAAAATTGGAACTGAGAGGCCTCCCTACCTTGCCACAGCACTTCAGTATAATTTGAACAAGAAGGAACAACGTTACTGATTAAAGTCAACGTCTGCTTCCAACAATCGATCCACAGATCTCCTTTTCTACCTCGGATCACCAAGTAATCTTCAGGATGCGAGACATTCCAGCTAGATCTTACGATGGCCTGTTGCCCCTCGGCAAATTCCAATATCAATAAAGCATTATCATCTATTTCCGTTTTTATATTATTCCCATCCAAACATGCTCTGTTTTTAATCAGCTGATTTTTAAATCCCAAAGCATATTTTATGTCACATTTAAAAAAAGAAAGGAGTCTTATAAGCGCGTAGGGAAGAGTATCTAAAGAAGCTCCCCCCACAGCAGAAGATGAATAATACCAATTAGAACGCTGAGGTCCCGGAACATCTAAGTAAGAATGAAATGCAACAAGCTTACCTAGATACGATTCTTGAGCCAAATGCCTAGCTTCTTCAAGTAGTGGCTCCTGACCATGAGGTAAGGCTGTAACCACACAATCGGGATATTCTTGCTGAGCCTTTACAAGGAGAGCAAGATCCTCAAGGCTTGTAGCGATTGGTTTTTCAATCAAAATATGCTTGCCACATGCTATCCCTTCAATCGCCTGTCTTGCATGATCAGTATGGCGGGTACAAATAATAAGAGCTTCTATATCTGGAGATTGAAATAATTGTTCTCTAGAAGAAAAGAGATGGGCATGAGGAGCCATCTGCAGAGCCATTTTCTGCGAAAACAGGTTCCTATCATAAAACCCCCTGATTTCAAAATAAGAGCTTTGCAAGGCGTTCCGAATGAAAGCCTGGCCAATCATCCCACATCCGATAATCCCTAGTTGAATTTTTCTCATTGGTTATGCACTCCTCGACAATCTAGCCATTTCAGCGGCTTTTCTCGCCAATTCTTCGACTTTTAAAGCAAGTGGAAGAGAAAGGCTTCCTCCTTTAGACATTGAATTGTAGATTTCTTCCCACATTATCTGAAAAGTAGCTTGGTAAAAATTAGTTTGTTGATTACTGATGTTCTCATCTTCTTCACCGCACATGTTTAACACAGATTGAGATATATTTAAGTAAGGAGAAGAAAAAACACATTCTACTTTCTTGTTTTTCCCAAATAAAAATATTTTCTCTTCATACAAAGGCAAATCTGTTGATCCAATATTCAAAATAATCTGCTTTCCTAATTGCGTTTCAAACAGACAAAAAAGAGAGGAAAAATTTTTCTCAATCCTGCAGACAATCGGTTCTAACTCTTCAAATAAACAAAGCATAGCACTGAGCTGATGAATCCCACTCCATAAAAGTGTTTTAAGAGCGAATAGCTGTATTTCATTCAATCCCTGTGGAACCTTAGGAGACTCACTCTTTTCAAACGTGTAGATATCCATATTTGGCGGGAATAAAAGCTTCCTAAAGTGAACATCTGATCCATCATATTTGTAAAAAAAACCTGAGCTGATAGAAGCGGCTACCGACATTTGTTTTAATCTTTTGATTATAGGATCGCAAAAACGCATGAGTCCTACATTTAGTGCCAACCGGGCTTTCTTAGCCTTTTCCACCAAAGCCTTGGATAATTCTAGGTCTAGAGAAATAGGCTTCTCTGTAAAGATATGCTTCCTTGCTTCAAGTCCTTTATCGATCGCTTCTTCATGGTTTTGAGTCAAAATAACAAGCATATCAAAAGACTCTTCCAGCATTTCCTCGACAGAAGAAAAACTCTTTCCAATACCATATTTTTCAGCCGCTTGCAAGGCTCTATTAGAACACTGGTCACAAACAACCACAAGTGCATACTGATCTCTAAGACGGTGGAGGACGGGCAGATGGATAAACAGGGCGGCTCCGCCGCATCCTAAAATGCCAAGTTTTAGTCTTTTCATTTTTTAACTTCTAATCCTTGGTAGATTTCTTTGATCATTCCATTTTCTTCTAGCCACAACCCCTTACTAAGAAAATCCGGAAAAACATTTTTCTTTTGGCAAATCTCGTCTAGAGTAAAAAAATGCCTATATCTGACTTCTCCTCCAATATCTTTCCAATCAGGACAAAGAGATCCTTCTTTAATAAAAGCCAAAAAATAACATTCCACTTTATGAGAACCTTCAGAGACATCATAAAATTCAAAAACATGGACTAGTCGACCTGTTTTTACCTTTAATCCTGTTTCCTCAAAGACTTCTCTGACGATGCAATCAGTTAAACTTTCTCCAACTTCTAACCTTCCCCCTGGTGTATACCAATATGCAGGGCTGTGACCTACCAATAGTAATTTCTGGTCTTCAACTACTAAAGCACGCGCAGCAACCTGAATTTGAGCTTTTTTTTCTAACAACTTAACTCCCTCATAACCAATTAAAGACCAAATACATGTTGAAAAAATGAATAAACAAAAAACGAATCCCTTATCAAATCTAAAGAAGCACATGACTTTTCTCCCTACATTTAGATATAGCTTTCTTTACCTGAGAGAGCGTTGGCTGATAAGACTCTGTTCTAAATATTTCTATTGTTGCAGCTCCCTTATAACCACCAACCTCTAGTGAAGATAAGAATTTATCAAGCGGCAGTTTACCCTCAAAGGGAAGTAACCGGTTTAGATCTGAAATAGAATTAGCATCTTGATGCGGATAATCGCAAAGATGAACTAAACCAATGGCATCTACAAGCTGTTTCGGTTCTAGAGACATCCCATCAGCAAACCAGTGAATCACATCTAGTAAAAGCTTAACGGACTTCATATTCAATTTCTCAATCAAATAAAGGGCTCTTGTTAAAGAAGGGCAAAACATATTTCCCCTAGTTTGGTCATCTGGCAATGCAATTTTATGAGAAATATACTCTAAGTTAAGAGCTATTTCATATTTCCCAAGGATAGAGGCAAGACACGAAACCCTTTCTAAGAACATTTTCTCAGCCTCTTTAGCTTCTAAGGGAACCCAGGGATCTATCCCTAACGACATTGCTGGACATTTTAAGTCTTTAATGGCATGCAATTTTCTATCCATTTGACTGAGTTGTTCTTCAAATTTTTTTTGGCTTGTAAAAATACTTTCTGGGAAAATCTCCGTACGATGGAGAACACCACTCACATTGCATACATTAAGAGAACTTAAAACTTCAGCAGAACAACGATGCTGTAACCATAACTGAATAGGAAATTCAACTTCTCTTATTTGCGCTTCAGCAAAAAGAGGCGACAGATTTTCAAATTTATCTCCCCAATGAATTGTTGCAAGATTGATTCCAATTTTCATTTTCAACTCAACTTAATTAGTCGATAGATAATCTCTTCTGTAATATTTGGAATAGTGGGAAGTAAACTTTCAATATCCTTAAATAGCTCTGAAGCTACCATACCATCTTTTTCAAATTGGATAATCACTTTCCAAGGCTCTAATAAATTGCCCCCTGTTCGGCTGATGAGATTTACAACAACCGCTTGATTATACTTTTGATACAAATGAGCTGCGATCTTCTGAGCCAGAACATTATATAATTTGCCAACATGATAAACGGGATTTTTCCCATTTACTCCTTCCATGTTCATAGGACGCATAGGTGTAATCAGCCCATTCACTCGATTCCCTCTTCCAACAACTCCCTCATCCCCCGATTCAATCGAAGATCCAGTAGCAGTAAGATAAAGCTCACTAGATTCAATTTTGTCACGCGCATTAAAAGTAAACGTAACCGTGGCTTCTGGGAAATTTTCTTTTACGAAACGATTGCACAATTTATGCAATGTATTCATATTTTCGACATATTCTTCTTTGTTTTTAACAAATTGAGCAATTTGAGGCACACATGCAGTGATATCAATTTGATGTTCATTAGCAAAAGCCATCACTTTCACATCAGTCCCCATCCAAGGATAGAGGGAATCCTTGTTGCGATTACTTAAAACTTCAACAAGGTCAAAAACCAACCGCTCAGCAATACTCAAAGGCGCGTAACCGGTGCCGATGGATGTATCGTTTGCATAAAGCCTTCTTCTCTCCGGCAAATCTTCTAAGTTTTTAGGACTAAACCATCTGTGCCGATCATTACCCTCCCCTCCCGCCTTTGAAAAAACTCTTCCAGGACTACTGGCTGTACTAATGTTCAGCTCAACTGATAAATCTTTTATTGGGTCTAAAAGTGGGAGCCTCTCTTTAAAAAATTCACGACAAGCATTTTTGAGTAAAGGTTCTATATTTAGTTCCTGCTTATCAAAGCCTAGGGTAGCTCTTCCATTAACAAGAACTCTTATAGGTTTTACTATTTTTGCTCGACCAAAAGAAACTTCTGAACATCCCCCTAATAGGCAAAGTTTATCAAAATTATGATGTAAAATAGCTCCACATTTTTCTTTTGTATACTTTGCATATTCACAAGACAGTCTCTCAGCTAAGTCATCCGCAAGTTTATCAGGATGCCCCCAACCTTTTCTTTCGATAACCTCAAAAAGGCTCGCTCCGATCGGAGCATTAAATTGTAATAAGATAGTCCCTTCAGTCAGCGATTTTTGTAAAATGTTTGCTGCTGAAGAAAGATCTAAAGTTGTGCTCATCATTTTCTCCTTTAGTTAGTAGCTAGTTCTTTCTCTTGCCTGCAACTGCCCGCAATAAAATCTTCGAGCATTTCATGGGCAAAGGAATCTGCATACTGCTTAGGAGGATGTTTCATAAAACAAGCAGATGGAGAATAGAGAGGCCCTCCAATCTGTTTCTCTAAGCCTAATTTGCAACATCGGATCGCATCTATTACCACTCCTGCAGAGTTAGGTGAATCCTCAACAGAGAGACGAACCTCTATATTCATAGGAACATTTCCAAACAGAGCCCCTTCTATACGAAGGAAGCAAACCTTATTATCTTTAAGCCAAGGAACATAGTCACTAGGGCTTATATGGATATTGTTTTCATTTAACTCTTTCGTTAAAACCGACTGAACAGCTTCAGTTTTAGATTCCTTTTTCGATTTAAGCCTAGTACGTTCTAACATGTTTAGAAAATCTGTATTTCCACCAACGTTAAGTTGGTAAGTGTTTAGAATTTTCACACCCCGCTTCTGCAAAAAATCCATTAAAACTCGGTGTGTAATTGTCGCTCCAAACTGAGATTTAATATCATCGCCTATAATTGGGAGTTGTTTCGCTTGAAATTTCTGTATCCATTCGGGTTGACTAGCAATAAAAACAGGAACACAGTTGACAACTCCCAACCCAGCCCCTAGAGCACATTCCATATAAAATTGGGTTGCTTTTCCTGGGCACTGGTAGCTTCGCGGGGGGGCACTTTATTATAAT
>CBEWFH010000052.1:0-7563 GCA_965555895.1 uncultured Simkaniaceae bacterium | reverse complement strand
GGGCTGAAGGGGGAACTTGCGCTTGGGAGTTCATCAGCGTTGATTCGGTAGAGAAGGTTGTTAGTATTGGTCCAGGATATGTTATGGGCATTGCCGATCCGGAAGATGTGGGTGTAGTGTTTTTTTGCGAGAGTGTGGACCTCTTTATTCCATAGGCCAAAGGGATAGACAAAAGAGGTGATCGGGAGGGCAAGCTTATCTTCTAGAAGCATTTTGGAGGCGGCGAGTTCATTTTCAGGGTCGACATGTTTTGAGGTGAGGGGGCGATGGTGAAGGGAATGGGAGGCGATTTGAATGAGGGGTGATTCAGATAATGCTTTAAGTTCATTCCAGGTACAAAATGCAGGAGAGGAAATGGGTGGTCCTTTATCGGGAAACTCTTGGACTTTTTCTAGTCGCTCTTCTGGAGATAGATTTGTTTCATCGGGTATGTAGGCTGTGGGGACGGCAAGGAGTGCTTTGAGATTGTACTTTTGGAGGAGGGGAAAGACGTAGTAGTGAAAGTCAAAGAAGGCGTCATCAAAGGTGAGGCAAACGGAAAGTTTTTTTGAAAAGGGCTCGCCGGGTAGGACGGTGGGATAGCAGGAAGCGATCCACTTGAAGTGGGCATCGAGCGTTTCGAGGGAGTTGGCATATTTGCCACTACCGATCTTGTGATAGAGAAGTGCGAGAAGCATATGCAAGCTTTAGGTATTTATAAAAGGTGGTTTGTCCATTATAGAGAGAGATAATATATCCCTCTTTTCCCCCTAGAAAGCCTCGTTTTACAACATATGATTTTATGAAGGCAAAACCTCCATGTAGGAGAGCCTTTGTCAGAGACGATTTTTTCTTGTGAGCATTTTGCTCAGCATAGAGGTTCGAGTAAGTCTCCATCTTCCTGAGGAAATCGGAGATTGAGCGGTAGGAATAGTGGTTCACGGGGTATTTGAGTTTTATTTCGGTGAGCCCTTTGGTTTGGATCCGCTCGTGGACTTTGTCATCGGTAAAGGAGGTGACCCGCTTATTATAGAGGCGAGTGTGACGGTCGGGATACCAGCCGCACCACTTGATATGTTTTCCATTAAAATAATTATCGAAGGGGAAGGAATAGACCTTTTTTGGATCAAGATCAAGGGTAAGAAGCTCCACGGCAAGTTTAGGTGTGAGGACCTCATCACTATCGAGGGAGAGGACCCAATCATGGGTTGCATGATTGGCTGCTAAATTATGGAGTGGACCAAATCCTGTAAAAGGGGAGTGAAAGACTTTAACATTGGGATAGATCTGGGCAAGTTCAAGGGTAGCATCTGTCGAGCCTGTATCGAGAAGAATGACTTCATCGAACTCTTTGACTGATTCCAAAACCGAGCCTAGAGTCTTTTCATTGTTTTTTGTTAAAATCGTTACTGTAATCATAGACCCAGCATACCACAAAATAGATTTGTAATGGAAATCAAATTTTCTTTTCCTTTTTCTCTTGTTTCCCTATAATGGGATATTTGTAGGAGAAATCTAAATGGCAAAGAGTTATCGCTTTGACAAGGGGTACACATTTGATGATGTGGCCCTTGTCCCTCAATTTAATAATGTCCCGTCTAGGACAGAACCTAAGCTAGATTCATGGCTAACCAAGAAGAGGAAGCTCGGGATCCCGATCCTATGTGCCAATATGGACACAACAATCTCTGAAAGCCTTGCTGATATTCTCCTTGAGGAAGGGTCGACTCCTATCTTTCACCGTTTTACTGAAGATTTTGCAGTGCAAGAGAAGTGGGTGAAAAAGTATGGGGATAAAACCTTTGTTTCATGTGGGATTGGAAAGAAGAAAATCGGGGAGGTTCAAAAGCTCTTTGATATGGGTGCTGCTGGTGTTTGCATCGATGTAGCCCATGGCCACTCTGAACAAATGCTTAAATTTATTGAAGAAATCAAGAAATCTCACCCCGACAAAGAGGTGATTGCTGGAAATATCTGTACTGCGATGGCTTATCAAGATTTAGTGAATGCTGGTGCCGATGGAGTTAAGGTGGGTGTGGGGCCTGGTGCTGCGTGTACAACGCGGATTATCACAGGTTTTGGCGTTCCACAGTTTAGTGCGATTTTTGAATGTGCTAAGATTGCTGAAAAGTTAAGGGTGCCACTCATTGCTGACGGAGGGATTCGGACGAGTAAGGATGTTGTTTTGGCTCTTGCTGCTGGAGCAAGTAGTGTCATGATCGGAAAGCTTTTTGCACTTACCGAAGAGAGTGTTGCTGAAAAGAAAGATGGGAAAGCTAGATTTCGTGGGCAAGCAAGTGAGAATTTTCAGACCGACTTTTATGGTGGTCTTAAGGAAAAAACTGTTGCAGAAGGGGTCGATTTTTGGGCTCCTGTCTCTGGCTCTGCCAAGGCGATGATTGATCAAATTCTTGGGGGGATTCGAAGTGGTTTGACCTACGGGGGAGCACGCAATATTAAAGAGCTTCAGCGAAAAGCAGAGTTTGTAGAAGTTACGGCTAGTTATGTGCAGGAGAGCCACCCACGGCCATGAATAAAAAGTTAGGCGTATGGATGCTCACAGCCCTTGTCGTGGGAAATATGATTGGTTCAGGGGTCTTTTTACTTCCTGCATCGCTCGCAAGTTTTGGAAGTATAACTGTTTTTAGCTGGATAGCTACAGCGATTGGGGCGATGCTTCTTGCTTTTGTTTTTGCAAAACTTAGTACCCTTTTCCCCAAGACGGGAGGTCCCTATATCTATTGCAAGGAAGGGTTTGGAAATTTCATTGGGTTTCAGGTTGCCTACAACTATTGGATCTATATGTGGGTGGGGAATGCAGCGATTGCCGTTGCTTTTACAGGATATTTAGCGACTTTTTTCCCTCAGCTTGCACATAGTAATTATCGAGCTTTTTTTGTTACAGCGGGCGCAGTCTGGTTTTTTACGCTTGTGAATGTTATAGGGGTTCACCTAGCTGGAAAATTTCAGCTTGTCCTTACCATCTTAAAGTTTGTCCCTCTGATTCTCATTGCGATTATTGGGATCTTTTTTATCGATACTCATAATTTAGCCTATTACAACGTCAGCGGAAAGTCGAATTTTTCTGCGCTATCAGGTGGTGCGATGCTCACTCTTTGGGCATTTTTAGGGATGGAGTCGGCATCGATTCCTGCAGATGAAGTGAAAGACCCTAAGAAAACGATTCCAAGAGCGACGATTATGGGAACAGCGATCACGGCAGTTGTCTATATCTTGAGTACCATTGCTATTATGGGCGTGATACCCATGCCTCAGCTTAAAGAGTCAACAACGCCTTTCGCAGACTTAGCGAGACATATTTTTGGTGATTGGGGAATGTATGTGATGGGTGCGGCAGCTGTGATTTCTTGCGCGGGTGCTTTAAATGGGTGGATTTTACTGCAGGGGCAGATCCCTCTTGCTGCAGCAAAGGATGGTCTCTTCCCTAAACGATTTGGACAGGTTTCTAAATCGCGAGCGCCAGTCTTTGGGATTCTCCTTTCTTCGGTACTAATTACATTGGTTCTCTTTTTGAACTTCAATAAGAACTTAGTCGATCAATTTACCTTTATTATTTCTCTTGCGACTCTTGCGGCAATTATTGCCTACCTCTATACCTCTGTTGCTGAATTTGTGATTTATGTGCGACATCCTGATAAAGCCGATAAAAAGACTGTTGTTAAAACCCTCACGATTTCGGGACTTGCCTTCATCTACACCTTTTGGGTGACAGTGAGTGCAGGGCAGGAGATTGTCTTTTATGGGGCCCTTTTGATGTTCACCAGTATCCCGATTTACGGGTGGATGGAGTGGCAAAAATATAGGAAGCAGTTTAGTGGGACAAATTAAGAAGATTTATGACTCTGTTCATCGCTTTATCCACATAGATGAAGTGGAAAGTGACTTGATTAATACCGCCCCATTTCAGCGCCTTCACTATATCCATCAGCTTGGTGTAACCTATTTTGTCTATCCAGGTGGTACACACCGCCGTTTTGAGCACTCATTAGGGGTGATGGAGCTGGCAACAAGGATTTATGATGAGATTACTTCGGGAGAGCTCCCGAAGAAACTAACCGATTTGATGCCAAGGTTTGGAACTCATGAGTACCGCTACTGGCGCCGTGTTCTCCGTTTGGCTGCTTTATGTCATGACTTGGGCCACCTACCCTTTAGTCATGTTGCAGAACAGCGCTTGCTTGGGAAGGGAGGGCATGAGGTGTGGACTCAAAAGATTATGGAGAGTGAATTTCTTGCCCCTGTCTGGGAACGGTTTTCCACAGAATGTATTCAAGATAGGATCAGCCGCGATGTGAGACTTGATGTGATGAAAATTGCGCTCGGTGAGAAAAAATTCGAAGGGGAGTTTACCCCCTGGGAGCGGGTGGTTACTGAAATCGTTACAGGTAATTTCTTCGGAGCTGATCGGATCGATTATCTCCTCCGCGACTCACAATGCACAGGCCTTGCCTATGGCCTTTTTGATTATCACCAACTGATTGAGATGCTTAAGATTATCATCACTCCAGAAGGGAGGCTTGCGATTGGAGTAGAAGAAAATGGTCTCGAGTCGTGCGAGGCCCTCCTCCTTGCCCGTCATTATATGCATAAACGCCTCTACCAATACTCAAGTGTGAAATCATATGCCTTTCATCTCGCCCGTTTTATGGAGACGATTTACTACGATCTTGGAGATAACTTAGAGAGGTATGTTTCAATGACCGATAATGAGGTTTTAGTAGAACTTAACATAGCATCAAGGGATGAAAGTCATCCCGGTTATTTTGATGCCAAATGTCTCTATGTCCGCAATTACCGTTTCCGCGCAATCGCACTTTCTACCCCCCCTGATGAAAATGAACTTGAGGCAATCAAAAAAGAACTCGACATACCAGATGATGAGATCTCTTGGGAGATTTCAAAGAAGGGGAAGAAAAAGCTTGGGATGAACTTCCCAATTCTTAAACAGGATGGAATAATTGACATTGGGGATAACCTCAGTGAAATCTCTGTACCAACTAAAGAGAGGAGCTGGATTTATATCGCTCCCCAATATGAAAATGAACTACGCAATAAACTTAACCATGTGGATGTACTTGGATGAAAAAATGGATCGCTTTAGGGCTTTTTTTATTACTTGCTAGCTTGGGATATGCAGGTAGCTGCGATATGCCTCCCGTTTCTGTTCCCCCACCAACTGATAAAGCAGTAGAGTTCTTCAAGAGTGGAAATACCCTTTGGATTGTCCAAAATCTTTGGGGACTTGCCATTCCAGCCCTCATCCTCTTTTCGGGATTTGCTGGGAGACTTCGAAGCTTTTGTGATGGGATTACTAGAAAGTGGTTTTGGCATGCAGCCCTTTTTGCCCTCATCTATCTCATCATTACCGCTATTTTAACCCTCCCTCTTGATTACTATTTAAGCTTCCTTCGTCCACATGCTTTCGGTCTATCGAATCAAACACTTGGAAGGTGGCTGAATCACTACCTGATTGGGACGGGGATCTCAACAGTTATTGGAATCATCATTGTATGGATCCTTTATGCCGTCATCCGTAATAGTCCTAAAAGATGGTGGCTTTACTTTGGGATTTTGACTTTTCCTTTGCTCGTTTTCATGATCATTGTACAACCGATTTGGATTGCTCCTCTCTTCAACAAGTTTGGCTCGATGAAAGATAAGCAACTGGAGCAAAAAATTCTATCCCTTGCCTCCCGTGCAGGAATTGAGGGGAGTTGTGTTTATGAGATCGATAAAAGTGCTGATACCAATCAGATTAATGCCTATGTCACGGGGATTGGTGCGACGAAGCGGATAGTTATTTGGGATACTGCAATCAAAAACCTTTCAGAAGATGAGCTCCTTTTTGTTATGGGACATGAGATGGGGCATTATGTACTGCACCATATGTGGTGGGGCCTTCTCATCTATACGCTGATCTCTATTTTCACCCTTTTACTTATATATCTTGCTGGGGGATGGTGCATTAGAAGATGGTCACGCCGTTTTGGTTTTAGTGAAATGTCAAGCATTGCTTCCCTTCCACTTATCTTCTTTCTCTATGGGCTTTTCTCAATTATCCTTGCTCCGGCGGGGAACCTTTTCTCACAGAAGATTGAACATAACGCTGACACCTTTGGACTGGAGCTCACCCACCTAAACCATGCTGCCGGTACAGGGTTTGTAAAACTGCAAATGAATAATTTGGGTTACCCGTGGCCAGGAGAGCTTTATATGACCTTTAGAGCAAGCCATCCTTCAATTGGGGCCCGCATTACCTACTTTAATACTTATGCACCCTACTGCCATGGAGAGCCTTTGAAATATGGAAAATTTTTTAAAGAGAATCATACAGAGTAGTATGGTATACTCGACCCCATGAAAATACAAAGAATTTTTACACAGGTTAAGGAGGAGTTTCAGACTTATTCGAAGGGTCAGAAGATTTTTCTCTTTTTTGCGATGCTTTGCGGGTTTTTTATCACTGCAGAATATGCCATAACCAAGCCGACGAGCAACTCGATATTTTTAGCTCATTATAGTGTAAAGTTCTTTCCCTACGCATGGCTATTGACCGTTCCCTTGAACCTCATTGTTGTTACCCTTTATAACCGATTCCTTTCCCGTCTGGGTTGTTTTCGGATGTTTTTGTGTACTGTTTTCCTTACGATGGGGGTTAATTTTGTTTCAGGACTTTATGTACAGGAGTATCCTCCCCTTGCCTTTTTCCTCTATGTCTGGAAAGATATCTATGTCCTCTTGATGTTTCAGCAACTGTGGTCTGTTATCCATACGAAGATGGAGATGTCGAGGGCAAAGTACCTCTATGGAATTTTGTTTGGGGTCAGTGGAATTGGAGCAATTTTTGGAAGTCTGATTCCGAGCTTTTTTGCTGTTAAGCTTGGCTCTGAGCATCTCCTCTATATGACAATCCCCCTCTATCTCATCTTTATTGTTACCTACCGTCAAATGCTCAAACGGAGTGGAATGGAAGGAGGCGATCATATGCAGATCAAGGAGGCAAAGGGAGGATTTAAGCTGATCCGCTCCTCAGCGGCGCTAAAATTTATCCTTCTTATCGTCATTTTAATGCAGCTCTCGACAACGATCATGGATTTCCAATTCAACAGCTTTTTACAACAAAAGTATCCGATTCAGGATCTCCGGACCCAATTTTATGGCCGCCTATGGGGGATGATCAATACCTGCAAACTGTGCCTCCAATTTTTTGCAACCTTTCTCCTTGTTCAATTCTTAGGGCTCCGAAGGAGTCATTTTGTGGTTCCTAGCATCTTATTGGGGAATGCTATTCTCTCCCTTTTTACCCCCTCATTTGCCCTCATCACTTATGGGTTCAGCGTTGTGAAAACCTTTGACTACTCGATCTTCAATATCCTCAAAGAAATGCTCTATGTCCCCCTTAAAACCGATGAGAAATTTAAGGCCAAGGCTGTCATCGATGTCTTTGCCTACCGCTCTGCAAAAGCCTTAGCTTCTCTCTTTGTTATTGGAATGGGCGTTCTTTCTCCAGAAAAGCTCCCTTACGCCTACTCTTGGGGACCTTTTTTCCTTTTCATCATATGG
>CBEWFH010000051.1:0-7572 GCA_965555895.1 uncultured Simkaniaceae bacterium | reverse complement strand
GACCAGTTTCAATTTTTATCTATTTGTCGCACTTCGCGGTTGAAAGGGCGGTTTAATAATGGAAAATACTAGTGTTACTAACGGTCACAACAATGGCTATAGCTATGATGTTGATCTGGAAAATCTTAAGCTGATGAACTCATTCAATCACTCCTTGCTGAAAATGCTAGACTGAGGCAACAGGTCTCAAGCAAGCCTAAGATGGCACTAGGGGTTGTTGAACAATTAGGAAGAGAAAATGCCAATCTTCGTATAGAGAACCAAGAACTCAGGAATGATCTACAAGAACAACATGAAACAAAATATTTAGCAGCAGATCTAATGAGCGAATGTTACGATATCGAAGCTGAAAATCATGAAAAAACAAGAGATGAAAAAGCAGAACTAAAATTAGAGTTACTTGAAGCGAAAAGAAAAATTGCTCTCCTTGAAAGACACCTAAGCGGAGCAGAAAAGGTAATAAGTGACCAAGCCGGCCGTTTAGAATCTACTTACTGAGAATAAGCTCTTCAAGAGGTTCCCTTTCCCTTCTCCGTTCTATTTGCTTTAAACGATGTCGAGCTTGTTCCAAATAGGGTGTCGATTCTTCTTCCGTGAT
Organism: uncultured Simkaniaceae bacterium; assembly: GCA_965555895.1. Classification (GTDB taxonomy): domain Bacteria; phylum Chlamydiota; class Chlamydiia; order Chlamydiales; family Simkaniaceae; genus Neptunichlamydia. Next base: position 6,974 of record CBEWFH010000051.1, on the reverse strand, counting down.
CTTTAAAAGGATCCTTTTCCCCTCCTTCCAGTTTGAGCTAAGCTTTAAAGGGATTTCCAACCGAATCATATAATATATTTTCTAAAAATGATTCATTGATCATGGGAAGCGATAAAAAAAGACTAAAGGAGATCCACCGCCCCGTGTAGAAGTGACTTAAGGCCCCTTTTGCACCTCTTCCACCGTCGTCGAAAGGAGAGTCGTATCGATCACATCACCCGGATCTCCCCCACCTCGATCCGATCTCCGATCTCAAAAAGCTTACCCCTAAACCGGATCACAGAGCCATTAAACAACATGGAGAGCTCCTTCTCCGAAAGGACCATAGCAAAAGCAATCGCAAAAACCGAGAGGGCAAACCCCTGGATCGTCTCCCCCATAAAAAGATCACACTGAGTAAAATGAGGACAAAAACAAAGGTCCGTGTCGAATTAATCCACCGGACACGCTGCTGAGAGGTTCAATCCCGCCTAGACCTCCTGATGTACCTGGCAATAAAGAATCTAGACGTCCACAGAATCACCACAAGAAGCACAGTAGTGATCAACTTTGCCTTCAAAAACTACTCTAAAAACTCCACCTGGCTTAATCCTCCCAAGAAAAGTCCTTAATATGAGAGATTTGCATACAAAAATCAATCTCATTTTTGGATTTTTTGCATATGCCTCATAATTAAATGCTTATATTTTAATAAATCTTTAATAGTTAGATGTTTAATTGCAAATGTGTTATAATTAATTAAGGTTTAATTTTTACTTAATTAAAATGTTAAAAACTTAATATAAGAGACTTGGAGAATGTCAGAGAAATTAATGTACCCAGATACCGATATTCACGTGAACGATCGGCCTATTCGCCTTTTCGACAACGCGCGTGCAGTCTATGACGATTACGCCCTCCAATCTTTTTCTAAAATCTCGATCTACAGTAATATCAAAAAGCTCCTCGCTAACACAGAGTTCCGCCAAGCGGCCCGAGAGGTACTTGGCAGCCTTAATCTCATCGAAATCAAAGTCCGCGGAAGGGATGGTCAGGTTCTCGTCAGAGACCCAAATAGCCCATTTTCTGAATTTACCCTGATTAAATTTAAACCTACAGAGAACGTTCGAGAGATAGCTAATAGAACACAAGAAGCCTACCAGCGATTCCAAGATTCCCGACCTAGTAGCTTTGATTCATTTCCTCGCTCAACTTCTAGCCCATTAAGAGAACGTCATTTCGTCCATGAATCAGGCCCCTTCCCCCAATTTCAAGAACGCTTAGAAACACTTGAACATGAAAATTTCGAACTTCGATCAAAGTTAGAAAATTTAGGCTTAGAACGTGACCTTGAAAAGACGCACCAACTGCTAGAAGAAGCAAAAAAAGATTTTAGCGCAAGTGGTGAAGAAAACCAAGAACTTAGAGAAGCACTTAGCGAGCTTCAAGAGACCCTTGATCGAATAACAGAAGAGCAAGGAAGAACTAACCATGCCCTTGCACAATCATTAGTCCTCAATATCGCACTCTTGTCAGCTATAGCACAACTTGGTGGAACCAACACAGAGCTCATAAGACAGATTCATGAGCCTCAACAAAGGAACACGTCGCTTGAAATCCATACTCAAGCTCAACAGGGGGTTCTTCAAGCAGCCCAAGGGTTAGTAAACGCACCAAATCCTGCACAGTTAACAGTGAAAATCAAAGAACTTCAAAGTGAATTAGAGCAAGTACATGAAGAAAACCAGGGCCTCAGATCTCAGTTATCAGAGGTAAAGGAAACTCAACAACAAACCGAATCTGCTAGAAGAGAACTTGGGAAAGAGCTTCAAATTGCGACAGAAGAACTCAAAGTGCTTAGACCTGAAAATCAGCAACAGAGAAAAACGATTGAAGAGCAGCAAGGAACACTTGAGCAAATCCATGCAGCTTTAGATTCCACAAGCTTATCCAGCGAATCACTCCTTGTTCTTGCAGCAAGACTTAGCCAAAAACATCAAGAATTACACCAAAAAGTTCTTGAGTTCGAAGAAGCAGCGCGCAAGCAAGGGGAAGCTCTAGAGCAATTAAATGGACCTCTTGGTGAAGAGGTTTCATCGGTCACCGATCTTCCTCAAGTTGTAGAAAAGGCCCTTACCACAGCTCAGCAAAAAGAAAAACAATCTAGTCGACGTGCAGATGAGCTAGGGCGTAGGGGTGAAGTTCTTGAAGAGGAAAAGCAACAAACAGCAGAAGAGCATAAAAGCGCCATTGCTCAAAAAATGGAAGAAATAGAGACACTTGAGCAAAGAGCTACTCAAGCTGAGTCCCAACTAGAAGGATCACAACTCCTTGTTGAAAAAGAGCAACAAACTTCGAAAGATTTAAGAGGTGCTCTTAAAGAAAAAATAAAGAAATTACAACAAGCTCAGGAATCTCACGCAGAAAAAAAACAAAAATTAGAAGAACAATCTCAAGATCTCCACAAGGAACTTGTGCAAGTAAGAGAAACCAATCTGCAGCTTCAACAAGAAGTAATGTCTCTTACACAAACTGCACAGCAAACTGCATCCGATCTCCAGCAACAGATAGTTAAAAAGGATGAAGAGCACCAAGGACAAATCCTTCTAAAGGATGAAAAGATTCAATCACTCTCAGAACAGCTAGAACAAGTAAAATCTCAATCTTCAGAAACTATAAGTGGCCTTCAAAGCAGACTCAGGACAGCTACTCAAGAAAAAGACGCTGCTGCTAAAGAGCATGCCCTTGAAAAGAATAAGCTGGTAGAAGAGGTACGGTCACTTAGAGGAGCTGCCGAGCAAACCGGAATGGTTAATGTTTCAGCATTAGCTAAGAAAGAGGAGGAGCGGCAAGCTCTTCAAGGTGAAATTGAGCGGCTGGGACGACTATTAGGTGAAATTGATGAGGTTGCTAAGACAAATGATAATGAGCGTCCATCGCTATCTCTTCAGGATGAGTTTGCTGAAATAAATTCAGATGAAACTAAACATACCTCTCTTCCTAAAGATAAAGATATCCGAGGAATCATTGAAGCCCTAAAGGAAAAAAACCGCACTCTTCAAATACAAGCTCAGAAAATATTAGAGAAACAGGGAAATATTGATGAACTGAGGATCAACCTCCAAGAAGAACAAGAAAAAAGTTCTGTTGCCGCCTCACAAATTCAAAAAATGGGTGAAGAAAAGAAAGGACTCGAAGAAGGTCTTGAACTACTTCAACTTGACTATGAGGAGAAACTGCAACAGCAAGCCTCTACCATTGCGCAACTTCGAGTAACATTAGGAAAAGAAAGAGCTGAGTTTAAACAAGAGCTTGAATTCAAAAATGAAGAAATTGCTGTACTGGAGCAAAGGCTCAAAAAGCAAACAACGATTAACCGCCGCTTAACATCAGTGCTAGCAACTGAAAGAGAAAAAGTCTCACAAACTGAGGCTGTGAACCAAGACCTAGAGAAAGAAAACGGACAAATCCATAGAAAAATTAAACAACTCCAAGAACAAGTAAAAAGCACCTTAGTTGCGCTTCAAAAAATGGAGGATGATCGGGACGATTGGAAAGAATCTTCGGAACACTATGAAGTAGAATATAAAAAATTGCGTGATGAAAATATTAGGCTCAAAAGTCAGGTCAGTCGACTTGAAAGCGGTGCTCAGCAAAATGAAAAAATGACCTTTGAGCTTCAAGATGAGAACAGACGACTTAGAGAAGTTTTAGCAAGTGCCTTTAGTGCTGAAACCTGCCCTTCTCCTGAAGAATTTCAACAAGCTAGCGAGCGCCTCGCTAAAAAGCACCTAGGCCAACTTGCTGATAGTAATGGTGAAATTGAAGATCTTGGAGAAAGAGTCAAAAAAGTTGAAGAACTTCGCGACAATCAAAGAGCAAAAAATTAGAAGCACAGAAAGAGCGAGATGAACTTAGAGCTCAACTACATGAAGTCTCCGTCTCAGCTGCTAGAACAAATGAATCGCTTGAACAAAACGAAACATGATTTTAAGGAGCAATTACAGGCTCAAATTGAAGAGCATGAAAGAGAACTACAGCGACTACAAGAGGTCGAAAATGAAAAAAAGATGTAGCTCTTCCCAGAAGCACTTCAAGAGCAGAATGCTTCTGATGCCGTTGATTTAATGGCAGAGATTGCTGAAGGGTTAGAATTTGGAAAGGATCTTAATGCTATTGCCCTAGATAGAAATACACGAAGTTACCTTGATGAATATTTAAAAAGTTTATCCTCAGAACCACAAGCTTTACCTTCTCGTCATCAAACTATAGTATCTAGCCAGATTAGAAGTTTTAATAACAAGCCTGGACAATTATCTAATCTCACCCTATTTACTGACTTTTTTAAAGTCACTGATCAAATTAGTGGAATCAGATCATCAAGCGAAATTTTCCGTCTTCAAGCAAATAACACAGTAATAAGACAATTAGATCCTATAACTCAACAGCCAGCCATTCTCCAATTGAAACAACAAAATGCTCAAATCATCCAAGCTTTACTGCAGAATTTCTTCCAAGCGGTTCATACAGCAACTAGTGGAGAAACTTTATCAAGATATAACAACATAGGAGCCCACCTATGGATGTGGAATGATAGTCTTCAAAAATGGTCTTGATGATAAGTTTTATCCAAGAGAAGCTCTAGTAATGGTTTTAAACCGTCGCGTGTAGAAGGTGTAGATCTATCAAGAGCTGAGGCAATGAGAAAAACTGTCCTCAGGCTCCACACTAATTTCCAACAAATGATGCTTCCATTTGTTCCAAAGACCTTCTAGAAGAAAAGAGGGCTCGATTAGAGCCCCCAATCAGTATGGCTTAAACGCCGTTTGATTGCGTTTCAGTTGACTCTACAGTCACTTCACTTCCTGGCTTGACATCGGAGATGGCAGCTGTTAGAACTTCGATCTTTGAACCGTCAATCATCTTTAAGATCACAGTATCTTTTTCCACACGGACAAGCGTTCCAATGATTCCCATTGCAGTGATCCGATCCCCTTTGGACATGCTACTACGCTGTTGTTGCATCTTCTTCCGTTTTTTTTGCTCGGGACGCCAAAGGATCATGTAGAAGAAAAGGAGGGCGATACCGATCATCATGACGGTTTGCCACATGCTTTGTTGACGCCCTGCAGCAGGGGCCGCTTCTTCAGCAAAAAGGGTTGCTGATAAGCAAAGTGGGGCAAGTAAGTAAAAAGCTTTTTTCATGAGGGTTCCTCGTTAAAAAATTTTCGAAATAATTGTAAGTATAACGGATTTAGCTTTTTTCGAGGAGTGCAATATTCTCTAAGTGGTAGGTATGGGGGAATTGATCGATGGGCTGGAGGGTTTTAAGGGTATAACCATGTGGAAGAAGTTCAGAAATATTTTGACTTTGTGTCAGCGGATTGCAGGAAATATATAGAATTTTTTTTGGCAAGAGACGGATAAGATGTTTGAGTGCTGAGGGCTCAAGGCCGGAGCGGGGGGGATCGATAATGGCTAGATCGGGGCAATCAATGATGTGAGATAAAACTGCACCAACATCTCCTTTATGGAGGGTGAAATTAGAAATATTATTGGCTTTGATATTTTGTTCTGCATCACAAATAGCATAGGGACTCAGCTCGATCCCAATCACTTTTTTAACGTAAGGGGCAAAGACGATGCCGAGTGTTCCTGTTCCACAGTATAGATCAAAGACTATATCAGTAGGCTGAGGATCGGCAAGCTTTAGAGCATGGGAATAAAGTTTTTCAGCCTGCAAGGGGTTGGGTTGGAAAAAGGAGTCGGGGCTGATCTTAAATATTAGGGGGCGGCTATTGACATGGAGAATCTCTTCGATGAGATCGGGACCATGAAGGTGCATTTCATAAAAGGCTGTCGGCGTCCCTTTGGCGATCCTTTGGATGCGGAGAAAGATACTGGGAGTTTCTCCAGGAAGGGCTTTTAGGACAGCTTCTTTGAAGGTGGTTAGCTCGGTTTTATTGATGGTGTACTCGGGGTTCCCAGAGATGGTGATAAAGACCATCTTACCCCCCATCCTCTTCCCTTCGCGAAGGGTGAGTGTGCGGAGTGTTCCTCTGTTGGAATAGGTGTGGTAGGCCTTTAAGGGGCTCTGATTCCACCACTCGCGAACAGAGGCTAGGACATCGATAAACCAGGAAGCTGTTAGATGGCACTCTTCTAAGTTAACGACTCGCCCTTTTGAGCGGGCAATGATCAACCCTAAAAACTTATCCCCATCTTTGTTTTGAGAAAAGGTATACTCCATTTTATTTCGATAGCGCCAGGGGTCTTCAGAGGGGATAATCGGAAGGGGCTTTTTGGCAAAAAGGGCTGCAACTTGGTCTCGTTTTACACGGAGTTGAGCCGAATAATTTTTTTGTTGCCAGGTACATCCTCCGCAGGCTCCCACATGTTTGCAGCGTGGCAAAACGCGGTCCGAGGAGGGATCAATGATCTCTTTAAGGGTTGTGGAATAGACTTTTTTCTTCTTCTTGCCGATTTCAACAAGGACAGTATCTCCAACAACACTGCCGACAACTTCAGCATTACTAAGGGGGCTGTCAGGAGTTTTTTGAAGAGATGCGAGGCCGTGACCCCGTTTAGAATATTTTGATATTTTTAATTGAAACTCCATGATTCCTCTTGCGCTGCGCAAGAGGAATCATGGAGGGAAATGGAGAAAGTGTCAACTCTTCTTGCGTCTTTTTACTGCTTTTTTCTTGCGTACTGGGACTTTTCTACGCACTACTTTTTTCTTTGTTGCTTTTTTGCGAATCGTCTTTTTAGCTTTTTTCTTCTTCCCACCTTTGCGATCTGCAGCAACAGATTCTTTTCGGTACTGCTTTGCAAGCTTTCCAAATTTAATCGTTCCTGTTCGGACCCGCTGTGATGCGGCTTTATTTCCTTTCTCGGCTGCCTTGCTTAAATCCTTTGTTAGATCTACAAGCATTGCTTCCATTTTCTTTATCGTATTACTTAGTGCCATATGGTCATTACCTCCAAAAACATGT